>NZ_JBSFDA010000018.1:0-94670 GCF_053593675.1 Streptomyces sp. NPDC002156
CGCCGCGCTCGACCTCACGCTCACCGAGGACGAGATCGCCGCACTGGAAGCCCCCTACACCCCACGCCTGCCCACCTACTTCTGATCGGCCGACCGAGGCCGGGCCCGCAGCGCGGGGCCGACCACCGTCGAACGCCCAGAGTCGTCGCCAGCCCGCGGGCGGCCGCGCCGGTCGCCCCGGTAGCCCGTTGACCCGTCTCGGCCCGTCCGGCGCCATCCAGCCCGGCCACGTCTTCGACCGCAGCTTCATCCTCGGCCAGACCTCCGACGCCCACCAGGACATGAGCGACCGCCAGGTGCTCAAAGCTGGCGCTGGTCTCAGTTCTGGTCTCGTTCGCCCCCGTCCGGCGCCGTCCCATGGGCTTGATCCGCTTTGACGGACATCCGAGATCAGGGGTGCAGTCCCCGGGAGGATGTCCATCATGCAGAGCATGGGGAAGAAGAAGCCTCGGCCTCGCTGTTCGTTCACGCCGGAGTTCAAGGCCGAGATCGTCGAGCTGTGCCGACGTGGTGACCGCTCGGTCGGTCTGATCGCCAAGGACTTCGACCTGACCGAGACCGCGGTGCGGCTGTGGGGCAGCCAGGCCGAGGTCGAGGCGGGCGAGCGCGATGGTCTGACCAACAGTGAGGCGGAGAAGCGAGACGGTCACAACGTCAAGCGGACGTGTGAACTGCTTGCAGGTCGTGCGCATAGCGTGCCGCAAGAGCGGACAACTACGGTCAACAGCGGCGCCCGCGATCCCGGATCCGTGGCTGCTCAATTGGCGTTGGCGTACGGCCACGGAGAGTACGCATCGCAAGCACACCAGTGGGGCCGCCTCGGGGCTGACCGCTAGGGTCGCCACTCCTGACGGTAGCCAGGGTGCTCGGCGTACGACTGGGCGAGGACGCGAAGCGCGTACGCAAGACCAACAGTGCGCGGGTCCGTGGGAGCCATCCCCTTGAAGTCTCGCGCCAGCATGTCGATCAGGTCGAGCATGGGCAGATGGCTGCCGAGGAGGGCCTCGCCACCGAAGGTGTGCGCGATATGGGCATACGCGTGATTGTCTTCCTCGTTGCGCGCACGGAGGAACACCAGAAGGTCGTCCACAGGGTTCATCCTCGCGCGCCGTCCACTCGACCTGTTCGCTTGGAACCCGGTCCTGAGGGTGCCTCGTCCATCGCCTCCGGCATGGATCCGAGGCTTTACGGCGACCAAGCTGCCGGCCGGTCCACCGACGACCACAGGCCCCCTGTTCGCAGAACCCACCATCCGCGGCCTGTCGGGCGACAGAGGCACGTCAGGCAACGTCGTGGATGTCGTGCTCGGTGAGGTCAGATGCGTGCCGGGCGATGGTGCCGTAGTCCGCGTCGTCGTGGAGGACGGCCAGGCCATGGTGGGCAGCAGTGGCGGCGATGACGAGGTCCACCGCCGAGGCGCTGCGATGCTCCCCGGCCTGGGCCATGCGGTGTTGCACCGCGCTGATCCACCGTCCGGCGTTCTTCGGTACTGCCACGTCGTGACAGAGGTCGGAGAACATCTCCGCGATCTCGTCGTACTCGCGACGGTCTCGGGCGCTGTACAGAAATTCGGCGCGCTGCACATAGCAGGACGCGACGGCCCCGGCATCGATCGCGTCATACCAGGCCGACTGCAGTTTCGGCTCACGGAGCAGCCGGACCAGGCCGGATGTGTCGAGCAGGTAGATCACCGGCTGTGCTTCTCCGCCCGGTGCAAACGCTCGGCATCCTCGATGGCACCCCACTGGCGCGCCCGCTCGAAGTGACGGCCTATGCGCGCCGCACGCTCCTGCTGATCAGCGTAGAAGTTCAGAGCGAGATTGACCGCTTCCTTCTTGGTCCGGACGTGCGCCAGCGCCATGGCGCGTTCCAGGGCGTCGTCGTCGATGTCGATCTGAGTCACGGACATGCCATGCCTCCCACGAAATGTTGGTGATGTACATAGAAGAATACGTCACCAACATTTACGGGTCCACGATGCGGTCCGGTCGGTGCATGCCCTGCGTGCTGTACGGCCCGGCTGCCGGCCCCTCCCACTCCCGCGCCCACAGCGTGCCCGTAAGAGCGGACAAACACGGTCGACAGCGGTGTCACCAAGCACTCACGCCTGCAGCGGCAGAATGAATCCGCGCAGGTCAGAAGCCATGTACCAGCCCAAGCGCCGTCGCTTCCCAAGCTGAGGGTGCGAGTTCGATTCTCGTCACCCGCTCCAGAAATCGCCCCCAGGTAAGCGGCCTGGGGGTTGTTTGTTGTCTCGTCCGGTTCGGGGGTGGCGTGCCCTCTGTGTGGACGGCCCACCGCAGCTCTCCTGGACGGCGAGCCATGCGCTGCTGGACCTCGCGTCATCGCCGTACCGCGGTCGGGTCCTCCGCCACCGGAGCCGTCGCGCTGCCGAGGAGCCGCAGGGCCGCCTCCGACGGGGAGCCGGGCTCGGCCGTGTAAGCGATAAGGCGTTGGCCGGAAGCACCGGGGATGACGAGGTTCTCGAAGCTGAGGTCCATCGGGCCGACCATCGGATGACGCAGGTGCTTCACCCCGGACGTGCAGGTGCGTACCGGGTGCCGGGCCCAGCGGGATGCGAACTCGTCGCAGTTCATGGTGAGTTGGCCGATGAGTTCCGCGAGGGAACGGTCGTCGGGGTGGCGGCCCGCGACCAGGCGCAGGGAGGCCACGCCGAGTTGGGCCTCCTCGTTCCAGTTCGTGAACAACTCCCGGTACTGCTCGTCCAGAAAGAGCATCCGGGTCAGGTTGGGGCGGGTGGCCGGCGCGTCGGGGCTCTCGGGCGGCAGATGTCCGGCGAGCAGGGCGTGCCCCATCCGGTTCCAGGCCAGGACGTCGTTGCGCCGGTCCAGGACGAGGGCCGGTACGTCGCTCATGGCCGCCAGCAGTTGCCGGGCCGAGGCGCTGGCATGCGCCACCCGGGGCGGAGTCGGCCGGGGCGAGGCGACGGCTGGGCGGGCGAGGTCCTTCAGATGGGCCGTCTCGTCGTCGGACAGGCGCAGGGTGCGGGCGATCGACTCCAGCACACCGTCGGAGGCGTTGAGTGCACGGCCCTGTTCGAGGCGGGTGTAGTGGGTGATGCTGACGCCCGCGAGCATCGACAGCTCCTCACGGCGGAGACCGGTGACGCGGCGGCGGTTCGGGGGCGGGGTGATGCCGACGTCCTCGGGGCGGAGCGCGGCGCGGCGGGACTTGAGGAAGTCTCCCAACTCGGACCGGGCGTCCATCCATGCCTCCAGGTCGGCGGAGTGCGACAGGCCGTGGCCGCTGGGCCACTGACTTCCCATGATGCCCGTCTGTTCCGAAGGCGGGGGCCGTGAGGGTGGTCCTGTGATGACTACCCTCCCGCCGGCTGTGCGGGACAGGGTTCTGGCTGGCGGTCCGGGCAACGACGAGCCTCTTCTCCGTAGCCGTAGCAGGCGTAGCCGTAGCCGCGCGTGAGAAGAAAGGGACTCGACGTCATGTCTGTCACTGATGCGGAGGCGGCCGGTACCGCGTCCGGCACCGCCGTCGGCCCAGCACCAACCGTGCTCACACCCCGGCTCCGGCTCGTCCTGGTGCTGCTGCTCGCCTCCCAGTTCATGCTGGCCGTGGACTTCTCCATCCTGAATGTGGCGCTGCCGGTGATCGGTGAGGGCCTCGACTTCTCGCTCGGGCACCTGCAGTGGATCGCCACCTCCTTCGCGCTGTGCGCTGCCGGCTTCACCCTGCTCTTCGGCCGGGTCGCGGACCTGTTCGGCCGTCGCCGCCTGTTTCTCGGCGGCCTCGTCCTCCTTGGTGCGGCCTCGCTCGTGGGCGGCCTGGCTCAGAGCCCGGAGGTACTGATCGCGGCCCGCGTCTGTCAGGGTCTGGCCACCGCAGCCGTCACCCCGGCCGGGTTGTCGCTGCTGACGACGTCGTTCCCGGAGGGTCCGCTGCGCGAGAAGGCGCTCGGCCTCAACGGGGCGTTGATGTCCGCCGGGTTCACCACCGGAGCCGTCCTCGGCGGCCTGCTGACCGACCTGCTGTCGTGGCGCTGGGCGTTCTTCATCAACGTGCCCGTTGCCCTCGCCGTGCTGGTCATCGCCCCGACGGTCATCAAGGAGTCCCGGCCCGAGGAGCGCCCGAAGCTGGACCTGCCCGGTGCCGTCAGCGTCACGCTCGGCCTGCTGGCCATCGTCTTCGGCCTCACCCAGGCCGGTGAGAAGGGCTGGGGGTCGGTGGACGCGCTGCTGCCGCTGGCGGCGGGTGTGGCGCTGCTGTTCGTGTTCTACGTCGTCGAGCGCAGGGTGTCCGCGCCGCTGGTGCCGCTCAGTGTGCTCGGCAAACGCTCCGTGGCCTGGGGCAACGTCGCCGGTCTGATCGCGTTCCTCACCGAGACCTCGCTGGTCTTCCTGCTGACGCTCTACCTGCAGGAAGTGCTCGGCTTCTCCGCGCTCGCCGCTGGCCTGTCCTTCGGCGTACTGGGCATCGGAACGGTCGTGGGCGGATCCGCGGCACCGCGGGTCATCGGGAAGATCGGCACCAGGCAGACGCTGATCGTGAGCGGCATCCTGCAGACCGTATTCACCGTGTCCCTGCTGGGCCTCGGCGACGACCGCTCGTGGATGTGGCTGGTGCTGGTCGCCACCTTCGCCGGTGGGGTCGGAAACATGCTCGTGATCGTGGGCTTCATGGTCACCGCCACCTCGGGCCTCGCCGACCACGAACAGGGCCTGGCCACCGGCCTCGCCACCATGACCCAGCAGGTCGGCATCACCATGGGTACGCCGATCATGAGCGCCGTCACCACCGCCGCCATGACCGGCAGCGGAGCCTCGGCCATCCTCGGCGGTCTGAAGGTCGCGATCGCGGTGAACGCCGCCATCGTGCTCCTCGGCACCCTCACCAGCGCCTTGTTCCTGCGCGGCGCCCGATCCAGCGCGCACTGACGACGGGCGGTACGGGCAGGGGCGCCGGTCTGCGGCCGGGTCGTAGCGGGAGAACGCTCGGCCGCCCATTCGGAAGACTTCCCCGTCTACAACCTGTGGGGCGGCGCAGGCACCTCAGACGATGTCGTGGACCTTGTGCTCGCTCAGGTCTGATGCATGACGGGCGATAGCGCGATAGTCGGCATCGTCATGGAGGACAGTCAGACCGTGATGGGCCGCGGTGGCGGCGATGACGAGGTCCACCGCCGACGCACTGCGATGTTCCCCAGCCTGGGCCATGCGGTGTTGCACCGCGCCGATCCAGCGCCCCGCGTTCTTCGGCACCGGCACGTCCGGGTAGAGATCAGTGAACATCTCCGTGATCTCGTCGTACTCGCGTCCGTTCCGGGCGCTGTGGAGGAACTCGGCGCGTTGCAGGTAACAGGATGCGATGGCCCCGGCATCGATCGCGTCGTACCAGGCCGATTGCAGCTTTGGATCGCGGAGCAGCCGGACCAGGCCGGATGTGTCGAGCAGGTAGATCACCGGCTGTGCTTCTCCGCCCGGTGCAGGCGCTCGGCGTCCTCGACGGCACCCCACTCACGCGCACGTTCGAAGTGACGGCTGATGCGCGCCGCACGCTCCTGCTGCTCGGCGTAGAAGCGCAGGGCGAGATTGACCGCTTCCTTCTTGGTCCTGACCTTCGTGGGGCGGGGCGAGCGGCGTTGAGCCCCTCGCCCCGCCCCGGGGGCGGGTTCCGGGTCAGACCGCCGTCGGCTGAGGCTCGGGGACCTCGCGGGTCAGGTGGCCGGCCCTGTCCAGTCCGTAAAGGGACCCGGCGCAGGCCAGTCCCAGGACGAGCAGCGCCAGCCAGGGCAGTGCGGACATGCCGGCCGACCGCGCGGCGTCGAGGGCGGCCCCGGTGAGCAGGTTGCCCAAGGTGATGCCGACACCGCAGATGGTGTTGTAGAGGCCGTAGTGCGTGGCGACGAGACGGTCGCCGGAGAGCCGGACGATGGTGTCCATCTCGAAGGGGTACGCGATCATCGTGCCCAGCGCCAGCAGCAGCGCGGCCAGCGTCGGCGGGACGGCGGCGAGCAGCCGGCGCCCCAGCCCGTCGTCCGGTATGGGCAGGGCCGTCGCCGCGAGCAGCGGCACGAAGGCCACGCCCATGCTCAACAGCCCCCAGGCCAGGGCCTGTCCAGGCTCCAGCCGGGCCTTGCACCAGGCGGTCACCCGGGTTTGGCCGAAGATCGTGGCCAGACCCGAGGCCGCGAAGAGCACAGCGACAGCCGCGGTCCCGAACTCACCGTCGCCGCCCAGGCGTCGGACCTCCAGTGGCAACGCCAGGTAGACCTGGAAGGACAGGACGTACGAGCCGATCATGGCCGTCGAGAAGAGCAGGAACGCGCGGTTGCGCAGGATCCCGGCCCACTGGGCCAGTACGCGCTCGCGCCCGTCGGGTTTCGCGTTCGCCGCGTCGTCCGCCCGCCGGGTGGGCAGCGAGCGGATCTGCACGACACTCAGCAGCGCGAAGACCGCCGCCGAGACGAGGCAGGTGATCCGGAAGTCGAAGCCGGTCAACAGCATCCCCACCAGCGGGCCGAGCAGGATGCCGGCCTGGTAGAAGACGTTGAAGAGGGCGAACGCCTCGATCCTGCGCTCCCCCGCGTCGGCCGCCAGATAGGCGCGTACGGCCGGATTGAACAACGCCCCCGCGAAGCCGGTCGCCGCCGAGGCGGCGAGCAGCGCGGGAACCGAGTCGACCAGGCCGAGGGTGGCGAAGCCGACGGTGCGCAGGAGGCACCCCGCGACTATCAGCGGCTTGTAGCCGAGCCGGTCGGCCAGGGTGCCGCCGATGAGGAACATGCCCTGCTGGCTGAAGTTCCGTACGCCCAGGATGAGTCCGACGAGCCAGCCGGCCAGGCCGAGGGAGCCGGACAGGTGGGCGGCCAGGTACGGCATCAGCATGTAGAAGCCGAGGTTGATGGTGAACTGGTTCACCATGAGCAGTTGGACGCTGCGCTCGTAGGAGCGGACCTGCGTGAGCGTCGTCTTCACCGCGCCCCGCCTTCGGTTCCGGTTGCGTCCGCCATCAGGGAGACGGGGTCGCTGACCGTCGTGCAGCGGGTCCAGCGGATGACTTCCTTCTCGTCGGGCCTGCCCACCACCTCCGGTTCTGGTGCGGGCGTCACCCCCAACAGCCCTTGTTCGGCGCAGTATTCGTCGTCATAGACGGTCTCCAGGTATCGCTGGGGTCCGTCGGGGAAGACCGCCACGATGCGGTTGCTCGCAGGGGCCGTACGGGCGAGCCAGCCGGCCACCAGCGCGACCGCGCCGACACTCCACCCGCCCGTGGCGTAGTGCGAGGAGGCCAACTGCCTGCACGCCCAGACGGATTCGGCCGGAGCCACCCAGTGCACCTCGCTGAAGTTCTCGTAGGCGACGTTGCGCGGGTAGATGCTGGAGCCGAGGCCGCGCATCAGGCGGGGCCGGGCGGGCTGGCCGAAGATGGTCGAGCCGACGGTGTCCACGCCCACCAGCCGCATCTCGGGGTACAGCTGGCGCAGGACGCGCGAGATGCCCGCGGAGTGGCCTCCTGTCCCGACGCTGCAGACCAGCATGTCGATGTGGCCCACCTGCGAGGCGAGTTCGAGGGCGAGCGGGGTGTAGGCGGACACGTTGTCCGGGTTGCCGTACTGGTCGGGACACCAGGCTCCGGGGCTTCGTGCCAGCAGTTCGTCGACCCGGTCACGGCGGGCCTGTTGCCAGCCGCCGGTGGGGTGCGGCTCGGGGACCATGTCGACAGTGGCCCCGTAGGCCGTGAGCAGCCGGGTCATGGACGGTTCCAGGCCAGGGTCGGTGACCAGGGTGACGGGGTGTCCGTAGACCATTCCGGCCAGGGCCAGGCCGAGGCCGAGCGTGCCGCTGGTCGACTCGATGACCGGACTTCCCGGGCGCAGGTCGCCTCGGGCGCGGGCCCGTTCGACCATGTGCAGGGCGGGACGGTCCTTGATGCCGCCGGGGTTGAAGCCCTCCAGCTTGGCCCAGAAGCCGCGGTCGGGCGGGGAGAAGGGCTGGGATACGCGCAGAACAGGGGTGTTGCCGACCAGCCCGGGGAGGGTGGAGACGGCGGGGGAAAAGTCACTCGTGGTCAGAGAGTGCATCTCTTTCGCTCTCGTTCGATGCGGACGCGTGCGGATGCTCATCTCGCGCGCCGGCGAGTGCGCGGCGCGCGGCGGGTCCGGCCGGGGCCGACCTGCCAGGACGGGCCTATATGCGCCACTGGCAGAGAGAGATGAGAGCGGACCGGCCGCCACTCGGCGGGAGTCTTCGCGCGGCGCCATGGGGATCGTGCGAGAGGCGGCCTGCCGCGTCCGTCAGCGACGCGGCGGCGGTCGCAGGCGATGAGACACGAGCCGAGGACTTCGAGAACGCGGCTGCCTCGGAAGGGGCATCGTGGCAACGGTCGGGAGTGTCCGATGCGTCGAGGATCTCGTCCTCGGAGTCATCCGGGGGCGACGGGGCTTCACTCGACGCGGCGGCCAAGTGACCGTACGGCTGCTCCGACGTATGGAACTGATCGCTGAGACACGTCAGCATCGCGAACAGCAGGGCGTACAGCGCGGCCCAGACGAATCGGTTCTTCCGGAGCGAACACGCCGTGTGGGCATGGATGGGGACGGTGGCAGGCGTGGGGAGCACAAGTTCTCCGTGCGGCGCTGCCCTGGCCGGAAGGATCACGGCAGAGCAGGGTTCAGTGGGGGGTGGTGGAAACAGTCGTCGACCATCCCCGCACCGCACCGAAGAACGCCAGGCGGAGGAGGTCGGACGCCAGAAGGCGCCGACCTAGATACGGAGAACCGCGGATTCCGCCGCATGCGCTACCGGGGCTGCGAAGTCCCGGGCTGCGGCGTGATGGGCGTGCACCGGCCGTGACAGGCCGTCGTCATCGCTCGCCGGGCTCAGCCCGGACAAGCAGGGCACACCGGCACCGGGCCCCTGCGAAGGCTGCCCGAGCGCGCACTCCCCACCGGCGTGGTGCTGCCCGTGACCCTCGTGGTGGCCCCCCGAGGGATCGAGGGGAATCTCGCCCGGGGACAGTGCCGAAGTGGCACTCGCAACCGTTTCGTGGTCCACGGTGGGCGTGAAGTGAGCGTCGGACACCGCGACGCCTTCGCCGGACGAGATGTGACGTACCGTCGCATCGGGGCTGACGACATGCGTATACAGCAGACCGAAGAGGAACAGGCCCAGGCCCACCATGCGCCACAGAACCGCTGTCGAGCGGCTCCGCTGCACACCGGAAGGCGACCAGGCCGTAATCACGCCGTGATCCTAACCCTCTCCCGGAAGCACTCTCGCCTCGAACGACGAGAGCACCGCGCAATCAAGCCATCCCGCGGGTGCGGCTGCCCTCTGGAGGAACCAACCTCGTTCAGGCCCACGGCACTTCACCGACTGCAAACAACGGTTTCGGCATCTTGCGGGCCACCGTGCGCGACATCCGGCAGAGCCTGGTCCTGCGCCTGTGACCGCCTCCACGACCCAGAGGCCAGGCAAACCCCACGGGGGTATATTGAGGGGCGACGGGCTCCCGCCCACGGGGCTCGGAGAGCAGAGGTCCGGGTGGAGGCGATGGCGGCACAGGCAGCCCGCGCGGGCGTCGTGCGCTGGGCGCGCGGCGTCGTCATCGCCCTGTGTGCCGCCCTGGCCGTGCTGGTCCACCACGAGACCGTCGCGGTCGCCGTCACTTCGATGCCCTCGGCCCCGCATGCCGGGCACGTCATGCCCGGCATGGCCTTCTCTCCGTCCGCTGTCGCGATGCCGATGAGGTCCGCCGCCGCCCACACGCACGTGCTCGGCGCGAGTCCGTCCGCGCACAGCTCTCCCCACAGCGCCTGTGCCACCTCGGGCATGCAGCACTGCAGCACCGCGAGCATCGAGGTGGTCAAGCTCGCCGTGCCGTCGCCGGGGCATGCCGGGCAGTCGGCAAACCCGGACCAGGTCCACGCCGGCCCGGTGTCCGCCGGGACGATCGGCCGCGCGCCGCCTGACCTGTCGGTCCTCTCCCAGCTGCGCATCTAGGCCGCGTCCACGGCACCCGTGTGCCGTCTCGCGTCCGCGACCCGCATGCAGCTCGAACAAGAGGACACACATCGTGAACAGCATCAACCGCCGCTCCGTCCTGCTCGCCGGACTCGGCGCCGCCGGCGCGGGCGCGCTCGCCGCCTGCAGCGACTCCGGCGGCAGCACCCCCGGCCTGGTCAGCCCGTCCGGCTCCGCCGTCGCCCGCGTGGAGAAGAAGCGGGCCGGCACCGGCAGGGAGCACAAGATCACCCTGGCTGCGGCGCCCGCCCTGCTCGACCTGGGCGGCGGCGTCAGGGCCAGGACCTGGGCCTTCGACGGCCGGACGCCGGGAAAGGAAACCCGGCTGTCCGCCGGGGACACCCTGGTCGCCGAACTCGCGAACCAGCTGCCGGGCAGGACCGCCACCTCGATCCACTGGCACGGCATCACACTGCGCAACGACATGGACGGGGTGCCGCCCGCCACCCAGACCCCGGTGCGGGCCGGAAGTACCTTCACGTACCGGTTCATCGCCGACGCCCCCGGCACGTACTTCTTCCACCCGCACGTCGGCGTCCAGCTCGACCGCGGCCTGTACGCCCCGCTGATCGTCGAGGACCCGCGCGAGCCGCTGGCGTACGACGACGAATGGGTGGTCGTCCTCGACGACTGGGTCGACGGCGTCACCGGTACCCCCGACGAGGTCTTCGCCGAACTCAGGCAGGGCATGGGCGGCATGAACATGGGCGGCGCCTCCGGCTCGGGCATGGAGGGCAACGGCATGCATCACATGGGAGACATGGCGGACATGGGTGAGGACGCGGCGTCCCCGTCGCCGTCCTCGTCGGGCGGAATGTCGTCGAAGTTCATGCTCATGGGCGCCGAGAGCGACCTGCTCGGCGGCGACGCCGGCGACGTGAAGTACCCGCACCACCTGATCAACGGCCGGGTGGCGACCGACCCGCAGGTCTACTCCGGCAAGCCCGGCCGCAGGGTGCGGCTGCGGATCGTCAATGCCGGCTCCGACACCGCCTACCGGGTCGCGCTCGGCGGCCACCGGCTGACCATCACCCACACCGACGGCTGTCCCGTCGAACACCGGCAGGTGGACGCCCTGCTCATCGGTATGGGCGAACGCTACGACGTCCTGGTCACCCTCGGTGACGGCGTCTTCCCCCTGGTCGCCGCGGCCGAGGGCAAGGACACGGGCGGCCTGGCCCTGGTCCGTACGGGTTCCGGCCGCGCACCGTCGGCGGCCGTACGGCCGAAGGAACTCAGCGGCCTGATCATCACCACTTCCCAACTCCGCGCAGCCGACGACGTACGCCTGCAGTCCGCAAGAACCGACGTCACGCACCGGATCAGGCTCACCGGCGGCATGATGCACTACAACTGGGCCATCAACGGCAAGCCCTTCGACATGGCCGACCCGGACGCCAACCCGATCCTGATCGAGGAGGGCCAGCGGGTACGGCTGGACTTCGTCAACGACACCACCATGTGGCACCCGATGCACCTGCACGGCCACACCTACCAGCTCGGTGACTCCGGTCCCCGTAAGGACACCGCGATCGTCCTGCCCAAGAAGAAGCTGTCCGTCTTCTTCGACGCCGACAACCCCGGCCAATGGATGCTGCACTGCCACAACGCCTACCACGGCGAGGCCGGGATGATGACGAACGTCGCTTACCAGACGTGATCACCTGCCTCTCGCGGTTCCAGGGGGTGTGGCGCCGGCGGACGCCACTGCCGCCGGCCGGTGACCCCTTCGCGTTCCGGATGACAGGCGGTGCGCTGCAGTGCCCCTGCGAGTGCGTGCCCTTCGGCTGCCCCCGGAGCGCGAGCAGACCGCCGTCGACCGACTGCGGTGGACGCTCGACGAACTCGGGCTGCGCGGCAGGGCCAGCCGGCCGGATCCAGCGTGTACGCCGCCCCGCCGCGGGGACAGCCCCGACCGTGTCCGGGCACGGCAGTCCGTGCGGGCGCACGCGGCATTCGACCGACCGGCAGCCCATTGGCCGCAGCACACAGATGGGAGTCGCGGAGATCGCCCGGGAGTGAGGATGCCGTCACCCTTGGCGGCCCAGTGACGTTAAGGGCGCTCAATTCGATGGGTGACTCGTGGGGAGGGCGCAGGCAAGCGATGCACTGATGCAGGCGATGCGAATGAGGGCGACAGGCAATGTGATGACCTTCACCCGGATGTGGCAGAAAGTGATGAATTCCTTACGCAACAAGCGCGTAAGGGACTGTACGCAGGCAAGCGCGACTTTGGAGGTCTCAAGTGCGACCGTTCACCCTCAACTACACCTCCCCGAAGGTGCTTCGACCTGTGGTGACGCCGTACCGCTTCGATGCTTCGCGCCAGCTGAACGTGCTTCCCGACGGCCGCCCGGCCGTCAGCGACCGGGACCTGCTCCTGGCGACCGGCACGACGACCTCCACCGCCGGTTCCCAGACCCACTTCGACGACTGACGACCGGTAGCCGCATGACCGTGCTGATCCTCACGTCCGAGGAGGACGTGACCGCCGACATGGTGGTGGCCGAGCTGCACGAGACGGGGACGCCCGCGATACGGCTGGACCCCGCCGATCTGCCGGGCAAGGCCGTGTTGTCCGTCGGCTACGCCCACGGCGACTTCGACGGCCACCTGTCGGTGAACGGACGTGTGCTCAGCACGAGAGGTCTGCGCTCCGTATGGGTGCGCAGGCCCGGCGAACCGGCCGCGCACGCGGCACACCCCTCGCCGTGGCTGACCGCCGAGACCCGTCAGGCCCTGTTCGGAATGCTCCACTCCGCCTCCACGCGATGGATGAACCATCCGCGCAACGCCGACCAGGCCCGCCTGAAGCCATGGCAGTTGAGAGTCGCTCACCTCAGCGGCTTCGCCGTACCACCGACGGTCTTCACCACCTCGCCGCGCCTGGCACAGCAGTTCGCCGAGGACCACCGGGACGTGGTGGTGAAGTCCGCCTCCGGGCCGCCACCCGGCGATCCCGGACTGGCCCTGCCCACCACCCTGATCGGCCCCGACGCGGACTTCTCCGCCGTGGCGGCCGGTCCCGCCCTGCTGCAGCGGTATGTACCCAAGCGCGCCGACATTCGTCTGACCTGCGTCGGTACCCGGCTGTTCGCCGCGCGGAAGACGGCCGAGCCCGGCCAGGTCGACGGGCGCTACGGCGACACCGAGCACGCCTGGGAGGCGGTCCCGGTACCCGAACGCATCGGCAAACCGGTGCTCGACTACGTCGCCCTTGCCGGACTGGCGTACGCCGCCTTCGACTTCGCCGAGGACGAGGACGGCATCTGGTGGTTCCTGGAGTGCAACCAGGGCGGCCAGTTCGGCTTCGTCGAGCTGGCGACCGGCCAGCCGATCTCGGAGGCGGTCGCCCGGTGGCTGTCACAGCCCAAGGGGGAACACCACCGTCCCGAGAGGCACTGGTGAGGGAGCGCGGCCGGACGGCTCTGCCAGGTCGGATCAGAGGCCTGCCCGGTCGATGTCCGCGCTCCGCGCCGTCCCGTCGGGGAACCGGACGGCGGTCGCCCCGGTGATGCGGCTGCCGGCGAAGGTGAGCCGCACCTGGAACGGGCCGTACTTCGTCCGTTCCGTGGCCCCGGTCACGGAACGGGTGGTGGGCGCGGCCGAGGTCGTCCTCTGTCGTCCTCGGAGCAGCGGGGGTGCGAGTTCGGTTCCCGTCTCCCGATCCATGATGGAACCCCAGGTCAGCGGCCTGGATTTCGTTTGTTGTCGAGGATCTCCAGAGGCGTCGGGCCGTACCCGGAATGCCTTGCGGCGGCTCGGCCGGCGTACGGCGCGGAAGCCAGGGTCTCCTGATCGGGCTCGGCGGTGGCCGTGGAGGAGTCCGCGTGCCGCGTGCTCCAGGCCGGCAGCCACTTCACCACCGCGTCTCCGCACGCGGCCGTCTGCGCGTAGAACTCCGTCAGCTCCCGATGCGCCGCCGCGAAAACGCCCCGCGTGTCGGGCTCCGCGGTGACGCCGCCGTAGCGCGGCAGCAGTTCGTCGCGGGCGAAGGCCCACAGCGTGTCGAAGTCGGCCGTCGTCAGGAATCTGGCCACCCGGTGCGCCTGGCCCGCCGTCAGCACCAGGAACGGCGGCTTGTACCGATCGAGGTGGAACACCGGCCGGCCGCCGAGCACCACCTGGGCCTGGGGTCGGTCCTCCGCGTGGTGCGGGGGATCGCCGGCGTAGAGGAGTTCCTGGTCCAGACATCGGTTGTCCAGCACCTCCTCGTGGCGCCGGCCGACGAGGTGCCGGACGGTGTCCGAGTCGTCCACGAACAGCCGTTCCAGCCAGGTCGCGCTGTTGCGCAGTGCCGGAGGCCGCACCGCTCGCAAGTGGAAGTAGAGGCTCATCACAGAAGGAGCGCACGGGGACGCCGGAGCATCACTCCGCCCGGCGCACGCCGTGTTCCGGAAGCCCCCCGGCCGTCGTGCGGCAAGGTGGGAGGCGGCTCTGCGCCGGTTGTCGGAACCCCGGAGAACCGGGTGACAGATCACCTGCCGACCCTGCTGCGCGGCTTCGGGGCGTACGCGGGTGAGGTGATCGTCCGCCGTCGGTCCGAACGGCGTGCGGGGCGGCCGGACCCCATGCAGTGGTCCGGGTCCGGCCGCCCCTGTCCCTCTCCATGTCGCTCCCGGGGGGACCAGAGCGGCGCGGAGAGAGTTCCGGGAGTGGTCGTGGCACCGACGTCCGGCCTGGCGATCACCGATCACCGTCGGGTGGTCCGGTGCGGACTCGGTACTCACACAGCGCACGGCCGGCGCGATACGTCACCCGTCCGGGACGGCACGGGTTGCGAACGGGTGTCCGAGCACCGGATTCGCCGGACTTCGCTGAGCCGTGACGCCGTCCGGTCCGGCGTACGGATCGGCTCAACGTCCTTACGTCGCCGTTTCCTTGGAGCTGCCGACGGCCCTCACGGCCTCGCCGCCCACATGGCAGGAGCTCCGACGACCACGTGAGGGACGCCTGCTGCGTGGTGACACTTCCGTGAGAACGCGCGCTGGTCTCAATGGGGCCGTCGATGCCAACGGGGCTCGCCGGACAGAACGGACTCGCTTTGAACCAGGTGCGAACGAGGACAGTCTTGGGCCAGGCACGGCAATCCCGCCGCGTGCAGACGTACGACGGGGAATTGGGCGCGGCAGTCGCGCGGGCCCAGGACGGGGACGAGACCGCCTTCGCGGTCGCCTACCGGATCGTGCAGCCGGGCCTGCTCGGCTATCTGCGCGGATTCGTCGGCGAGGACGCGGAGGACGTGGCGTCCGACGCCTGGCTGGAGATCGCCCGTGACCTGGGACGGTTCAAGGGGGACGGGGCCGGTTTCCGCGGCTGGACAGCGACCATCGCCCGGCACCGGGCACTGGACCATCTGCGCCGCCAGCGTGTGCGGCCCCGGTCGGGAGGGACCGAACAGGACGTCCTGAACCTGCCCGGCCGGCACAGCACCCATGACGAGGCGCTGGAGACCCTCTCCACCGAGCGGGCCCTGGAACTGGTCCGCGGGCTGCCGAAGGACCAGGCCGAAGCCGTGCTCCTGCGAGTCGTTGTCGGCCTTGACGGTCCCGCCGCCGCGCGCGTCCTCGGCAAGCGCCCGGGAGCGGTGCGCACCGCCGCCCACCGAGGTCTGAAACGCCTCGCCCACCAGTTGGGCGTCGGGGGCCAGGTGGCAGAGGGTGTGACGGATGAGGCGTCCCGGACGCTGGGGGAGTCGAAGTGAACGACGCCCGCGGCAGTGGGCCGGCGGACGGGCAGCAGGGCCCGGAACGCCAGGTGAATCGAACATGTCGGACAGGAACGGAAGCGGACATGGGTGAACGGCTGAGCGGCGACGGAGTGCCGGGCCGTCGATGTGTGCACCCTGACGACCCCGTGTCCGCCCCGTGGGACGTGTGCGACGTGCGTGACGACACCGCGCTGGAGACGGCGCTGGCCACCGTCCTGCGCGGAGCCGATCTCGCCCCCGAGGCCGAGCAGCGGGCCGTGGCCGCCTTCCGGGCCACCCGTGGCACGGACGCGCATCGGGCACGTACCCGGCGCCGGGACGACTGGCGACTGCCCGCGGAGCGGCGAACCGCGCGCCGTGTGAAGACGACGTTCGCCGCCGTGTTCGCCAGCCTCGCCCTGGGCGGTGTCGCCGTCGCGGCCATCGGTTCGGCCGGCTCGTCCACGGACGGCGCCGGTGCCGGCCGGAAGACCGCTCACCCCTCGATGTCCGCCCCGGCACGGCCGAGCGGTGAGACCTCGTCGGCTTCCTCCGGCGGCGTCGGACCGACGGACGGATCGGCCGCCGCCCAGGACACCGAGGCCCACTGCCGCGCCTACCAGCAGGTCAAGGACCGTGGCAAGGCGCTCGACGCCACGGCCTGGCAGCGACTCGTCGCGGCGGCGGGCGGCGGGGGCAAGGTCGACGCGTACTGCGCCGAGCAACTGGCGCAGGCGACAGCCGCACCGGGCAGGTCCGGCGACGGGGGCAAATCCGGCAAGGGCGCCGCGGACGCCGGCACGGGCACGGCGGGCAACTCCGGCACCTCGGGCAACGGGAATTCCGGCAACGACTCCGACGGCGCGGAAAACGGGACCGGCAACGGCAAGACCGGCGGCGGGAAGGCCGAGTAGGGACGGTGGCCATGTGGCAGCGACCCGGACGTACGTGCGGTCGCCCGGACCAGGGACCGCGCCGGCCCGGTTGCCCGCGTCCGATGAGCGCCGTCGCAGTGGGCAGCGTGGCAGTGTCGTCGGCCCTCCCACCAGGAGCGGGAGGGCCGACGGCACCTCATGGAGCCTCGGACGGTACGGGGGCTCCGCTAAGCGGCGTCACGTACCGTGCCGGTGAACTCCGGGCCCTCGATCGCCTCCCCGTTCGTGTCGTAGGTCCACAGGCGCAGTCGTAGCGACTCCGTGTCCTCGTTCAGGTGGTCGGTGATGGTGGGCACCGACATGTCGATGCTCAGGCTGCCCGCGGGTACTTCGGACATGAGCAGCGTGCCGTCCGGGAGGGCTGCGGACAGGGGGCGTTCGGGGTCCGGTGAGGCACCGAAGTACTCGTCCAGCCAGGTCGCGGGGACGTCCGTTGTGGACAGTTCGGTGCCGTCGGATACGGGGAGCAGCTGCAGGTCCGTCCATGTGGCCACGTCGGCGGGGGCGGAGAGGGTGATCCGCCAGACCAGCGGTTGGCCCTCGGTGACCTGGTCCGCGACCGGTGCCATGGTCACCGTGGGCTGGGGGTCGTCGTTCTGCGCGGTGACGCCGCCCAGGTAGGAGCCGACCACCGCGCCGCGTACCGTCTTGACGGCCACCCGGTGGAGGTCGTCGGAGCTGTAGCGGGTGTTGCCCTCGACCGTCACCGGCACGTCGACTCGGGTGCCCGCCCTGACCTTCACCGTACGTGCGACCAGGTGGTCGCTGCCCGGCTCGGCCACGAACAGCCGGACCTCGCCGACGCCCGACCCGGAGACCTGTACCGGCACCTGGTAGGTGCGCGTGCCGGAGTCGCCTTCCATGACGGTCAGGTGGCCTACGTCCACGCGCGCGAGCTGCGCGGGCTCGACGACGGGGGTGCCGGGGCGCCAGCCGTAGGCGTCCACCAGCCATGCCGTACCGGACTCGGTGCGCGGGGTCAGGTGGAGGGTTTTGACGTGACCCAGGTCGATGCGCTCCCGGGTGGCGGCGGACAGGGGTACGCGGACCTCACGTGCCCAGTAGGAGGAGGTGCGGGAGGTGCCCGGCACGCCGTCGACGCGGACCCGGCCGAGGTCCGCCCGCTTGCCGGAGGTGTCGGTGAGGGCGACGTCCAGTTCGGTGCCGGTGGTGTTCGGGGGGACGATCACGCGCAGGCTCAGCGAGGCCGCGCCGGGCAGGGAGACCGGGTGGGCGGGGCTCAGATCGGTGGCGGTGCCGGGGCGGCTCCAGGTCATGGCCAGCGCGTACCGGTCCGGCTCCTTGCCGGGGACCGCCCTCCGCCACTGGGCGAAGTGCGGGGAAGCGGTGATGAGGGCGGGGTTCAGGCAGGAGACGTTCGGGTCCGGGTCCACCTGGGCGCACAGCCGGCCGCCGCCGTCGACCGTGGCGGAGGAGTCGGGGAGGAAGGCTCCCGCGCGGGCGGCGCCGACTGCGTGGGTGAGGACGCGGGCGGGGCCTGCGGAGGCGGCACGTGCCGGGGAGCCGTCGAGCAGCGGGCGGGTCCGGTCGTCACCGGCGACGAACAGCCGGGCCGCGGCGGCTATGTACGTCGAGCCCGCCTTCTGCTGCTGCTCGGCGGTGAGCCGGGTGGCGGTGTCCGGCGAGCACAGCGGGTCGTGCTCGTCGCCGCCGTAGGAGAAGTCGTCGTCGGCCGGTGCCGTGGCCTGGCCGGGGGTCCACTCGCTGTTGAAGTAGTTGTGGTTCGCACCCGTCATGTAGACCGCGCTGTGCAGGGCCTTGCCGCGGCTGACCCCACGGGTGCCGTCGACGTAGTACTCGCCCTGGAGGTCGATGACGTCTCCGTCGCAGCCCGGCAGGATCGTCACCGACGGCACGTCGGGGGCGGGGTTCTGGCCGAAGATCGTGGGGCCTATGAGGACGGTTCCGCGTATCGTCCAGCGGGTTTCGCCGTGGTAGCCGTCCTGGCCGGCGGGCGGCGGGGTGAGGCTGTCCAGCGCGGCCCTGTCGGCGCCCTCACCGCCACGGGAGTGGCCCACCAGGAGCACACGGCCGAGGTCGGCGCGGGGCGCCCGTCGTACGACCTCGGGGGCCGTGGACGGGTCGGCGGCCCAGTCCGCCCAGTGGGCCAGGTGCAGCCGTATCAGCGAGGAGCGGGCCTGGGCGCCGGCGTCGTCGGCCTGCCAGTCCTGGGCGTTGACGGAGTTGGCCGAGATCGAGACCGTCACATAGCCCTGGGAGGCCAGGAGTTGCTGGTCGTGGAGGTAACCGCGGTAGCTCGGCACCGACTCGTAGTCGGCCGGGCACGGCCACTCCAGGGTTGCGTCGTCGCCGCTGAAGCAGGTCACGTGGCGCCCGTGGAGGAACAGTGCCAGCGGGCGGCTGCCGGTGGCGTCCTCCGGCGCGACCACCACGGCCTTCATCTCCACCTCGGTGTCGTAGCCGGGCAGGTGGACCGATGGCAGGGAGTACTCACCGCTGGTCGTACGGAACGAGCCGGGCACGCCGGGGTCGACCTTGTTCACGGTCGCCGTCCGGGGCAGGCGCGACGGATCTGACGAGCTGTCAGATCTGCGGCGCTCACTGGCCGCGTCGTTCGCTCCGGCCGCGTCCAGACGGCGGCCCGCGGCCTCGACCCGCAGGTCGTCCGACCTTCCGAGGCGCACCCCGTCGAGCGGCAGCCGGAAGGTGCGCCCGTCCGCGGCGGGTCTGGGGATGCCCAACAGGCGTTCCCCGCTGCGGAACTCGACCTGGGCATCGCCCACCGGCACCTTCTCGGGCGAGCGCCACACCAGCTCTGCGGACTTTCCGGAGCCGGTGGTCAGCCAGCCCTCGGGAAGTCCCGGAGACGCGGGAGCGGACGGCCCCCCGGGCTCCGGTTCCGGCGCCGCCAGCGCCGTACCCGGCACCGCCAACGCCAGCGCGAGGGCCGCTGCCACAGCGGCCGTCACGCGCGAGACACGGATCACTTCTGTTCCTCCTCATGGTCAGTGCCCCGAGAGCCCCACGGGCCCCGGGCTCCCCCGACGCACCAAATGCAACACATCCGATCACCCTGTGACCTCCTCGCACAGCATTCGCACAACCTCTGTCCCTTTCGGGCAACAGAACACGTGTAATCAGGGGCAGTTGGGCTGTCGGCGCGCCAACATCCGTGCACGTGAAGGGTGTTCGGTGATCCCCGGTCGCGGGTACGGCGGCGCGCCCGCGCGCCAGGTGGCAAAGGGGCATGGCGTGCTGATGGTGGGCTCGCCACGGCGGAGGGCTGTACGCCGGCGGAGCACCGAGACCGCAGGTACACGTGCCGCGCGAGAAGCTCTGGGGCTTGTGCGCCGCCTGCGCGATCTGCACGACGACCGCGGAGAGTTCACCCCAGCTCTCGAACCGGCCACCACGCCACGGACTTCTCCGCCGCGGAATTCAGCCCGGACAGCCCGGAAGCCGTGGACGACTCCTGCGTGGCTTTATCAGTGGGTTCTGCTGCCGCTTGTCGTTGAGGGCGGGAGCCACTGGTGGTTCGGGACAGCGAAGCCGGCGCGGCGGATGCCGGTGTCGACGACGAAGAGCGGGGCCACGCGTTCCGCGTCCCTCAGAGCGGCCTGTAGGACCGGGTTGTCGTGCACCCGCAGGTCCGCGGTGAACAGGGCAACAGAGACGTGCACGGTTCCTCGATACCCCTCAGTGGGTGCGGGCCGGTTCGGGAGCGGCCGATTCGGCCGCAGCCGCGATGTTGCGGGCCATGCCGCCGAAGACCGCGGCGTGGAAGGGTGCCACGCCCCACCAGTAGGCGTGCCCGGCCAGGCCGTGCGGATGGAACAGGGCCCGCTGCCGGTACACCGTGCGGCCCTGGGGGTCCCGGTCGACGGTCATCTCCAGCCAGGCCAGGCCCGGCAGTCGCATCTCCGCGCGCAGCCGGAGCAGCTGGCCCGGCTCGATCTCCTCCACTCGCCAGAAGTCCAGGCTGTCGCCGACCCGCAGCCGGGTCGCGTCGCGGCGGCCCCGACGCAGGCCGACACCGCCCACCAGGCTGTCCAGCCAGCCCCGCAGGGCCCAGGCCGGCGGCGAGGAGTACCAGCCGTTCTCGCCGCCGATCGCCTCCACCACCCGCCACACCGCCTGCGGCGACGCCGCGACCGTACGTTCGCGGTGATCCGTGTAGAGGCTGCCGCCCGCCCAGTCGGGGTCGGTCGGCAGCGGGTCGCTGGGGGCGCGGGGAGTCGAGGCCGAGGACCACCTGGTGGCCACGTCCGCGTCCTGCACCCGCCGCAGAGCCAGCCGGATCGCCCGGTCGAGGGTGACCGGTCCCTCCGGCGGGTCCGGCACGTAACGGACGATGTCCCGCTCGGCGCAGACCACCTCGTGCTTCAGCGACTCGACCAGCGGGCGCGCGAGAGCGCCCGGCACCGGGGTGACCAGACCGACCCAGAGACTGGACAACCGGGGAGTGAGCAGCGGAACGGGGACGATGACGCGTCGCGGCAGTCCGGCGACGGCGGCGTACCGCCGCATCATCTCCTGGTACGTGAGGACATCCGGCCCGCCGATGTCGAAGGTTCGGTTCACGTCGTACGGCAGCCGCGCGCACCCCACGAGGAGGCGGAGCACGTCGCGGACGGCGATCGGCTGGATGCGGGTGCGCACCCAGCTCGGGGTCACCATCGCGGGGAGCCGCTCGGTCAGATGGCGCAGCATCTCGAACGAGGCAGAACCCGACCCGATGATCACGGCTGCCCGCAGTACGGCGGTCGGTACGCCCGAGGCCAGGAGGATGCGGCCCACTTCGGCACGGGACCGCAGATGGGGTGAGAGCGCGTGCTCGGGTACGCCGGCAGGGGTCAGCCCGCCGAGGTAGACGATCCGCCGGATCCCGGCAGCACGCGCCTGCTCCCCGAAGATCCTGGCCGCGCGCCGGTCGGTCTCCTCGAAACCCCGCCCGGTGCCGAGCGCGTGCACCAGGTAGTACGCGACGTCCATTCCCTCCATGGCCGCGCGCACGGACGCCTCGTCCGTCACGTCCCCGCGCACGGCCTCCGCCTGCCCTGCCCACGGATGGTCCCGCAGCTTGCCGGGCGAGCGGGCCAGGCAGCGTACCGAGTACCCGGCCGCCAGCAACTCCGGCACCAGCCTGCCGCCCAGGTAACCGGTGGCGCCGGTGACCAGACAGCGCGGCGGCCGCTCGTCGTCGGTCATGCCGATCGCACGCACGCCGGTCGAGTGCGCCCTGTCCGGCGACGGCCGGCGGACCCCGCAAGAAACGTCATGGCTCTCATGTCTTCCCGGGAGGTGCTCCACCGACGGGTTCTGTCGCTGTTCCCCTGAGGCCATGCTTGGGGCCGAGGGCGAGCACCGCAACCGCGTGGTCGCGACGAACACTCCGCCCGGCCAGGGGACCCGGGCGGTGTGCGGGTCCGGCCTGCCGTCACTGCAGTGCGTGGACCGCGGCTGAGAACACCGGGGGCATCCGGGACGCCGCGGGGACGATGAGGCGGGCGGTGCCGGGACGGCGGCCGGCGGTCAGCAGGGCTCCGGTCAGCAGTCGATGGCGCCGGGTCAGCCGGGCCCAGGCGCGCTCGTACGCGTCCGGTCGCCCGGCGGCCAGGCAGCGGACGGCGGCCCCGGCCGTCGCCAGCGCGAGAGCGATGCCCTCGCCGGTGAGGGCGTCCAGGTAGCCGGCGGCGTCGCCGACGAGCAGGACACGGCCGGCGGTTCTGCGCCGCACCCGCTGGCGCAGCGGTCCGGCGCCGCGTACCTCCGTCGCGGCCGAGCCGCGCAGCGAGGCGGTGAGAGCCGGGAAGGCGGCCAGGTGATCGTCGTACCGACGACGGCTGCGGCTGAGGACCGCGACGCCCACCAGGTCGTCGCCGACCGGTGTCACATAGGCCTCGCCGTGCCGGGACCAGTGGACCTCCACGAAGTCCGTCCACGGTTCGACGCGGTAGTGCCGCCGCAGTCCGTAGCGGCCGTGAGGGCGGTTCGGCAGTTCCAGTCCCAGGCTGCGGCGCACCGGGGAGTGCAGACCGTCGGCGGCGATCAGCCAACGGGCCGTGGTGTTGGCGGCGGTGACCGTGTCCGCGCTCTGGCGCACCTCGCCGACCTTGCCCGGCAGCATGCGCACGCCGAGGTCGAGAGCGCGCCGGTGCAGTGCGGAGTGCAGCGTCGTACGGCGGATTCCCAGCCCGTTGCCGCCACGGAAGGACGCTTCGGCGTGGGTGGTGCCGTCCAGGTAGCGGATGCCGCGCAGTTCGCGGCCGGTGACCTCGACGCCCAGTGCTCTCAGCGCGGCGACACCGCCGGGCATGACTCCTTCTCCGCAGGCCTTGTCCACGGGCGTGGTCCGGGGTTCGACGACGACGGCTTCCAGGCCGGCGAGCGCGGCGTGGATGGCGGCGGCCAGACCGGCCGGTCCGCCGCCGGCCACCAGTACGTCGATCACGCCGGAGCGGGTGCGGTCGGCGTGGTCGCGGCGGCCAGCGCCCGGTTCTCGCAGCGGACGCGGACGGTGAGCAGGGCGGCGTTGAGTACCGTGAACACGGCCGCGGTGACCCAGGCGGTGTGGACGAGCGGCAGGGCCACGCCCTCGGCGACGACGGCCACGTAGTTCGGATGCCGCAGCCACCGCCTGCGGTAGGGGCCGCCGGTCACCAGCGGCAGGCCGGGTACGACGATCACCCGGGTGTTCCAACGGGGTCCCAGGGTGTGGATGCACCACCACCGCAGCGCCTGTGCGCCCGCGAGCACGGCCAGCATGGGCCAGGCCAGGGCGGGTACGAAGGGGCTGTCGGCCAGCCACACCTCGGCCGGGCAGGCGATCAGCAGGCCGGTGTGGAGGGCGACCATCGCCGGGTAGTGACCCTGCCCGGTCTCGGTCGCGCCGCGGGCGGAGCTCCACCGTTCGTTGCGGCGGGCGACGACGAGTTCGGCGACGCGCTCGGCGGCGACGGCGGCCACCAGCAGTCCGTACCAGATCATGTGTCCCTATGTCCTTCGTGTCCCTATGTCCTTCGTGTCCTTCGTGTCCTTCGACGTCCGAACTACCAGCGCAGCAGCACGAGTTCGCAGGCGAAGCCGGGCCCCATCGCCAGCAGCACGCCCGGGGTGCCCGGCGGTGGGCGGCGTTGGGCCAGGGTGTCGCGCAGTACGTGGAGTACCGATGACGAGGACAGGTTGCCGACGTCGGCCAGATGACTCCAGGTCACATCGAGTGCGTCGGCGGGCAGGTCGAGGGCCTCGGTGACGGCTTCCAGGACCTTGGGGCCGCCGGGGTGGCACACCCAGGCGGTCACGTCCTTCGGCTTGATCCCGTGGTCGCCGAGGAAGCCCTCGACGTCATCGGCGAGGTAACGGCGCACCACATCGGGGACCCGCGGGTCGAGGACGACCTGGAAGCCGGAGTCCTTGATGTCCCAGCCCATGACACGTCCGGTGTCCGGGTACAGGTGGCTGCGGGTGTCCACGATCGTCGGGCAGGCGGTCTCGTCCGGGCGGACCTGGTGGTTCGCGCCGCGGGCGACGACCGCGGCGGCGCCGTCGCCGAACAGTCCGGTGGCGACCAGGTTGGCCATGGAGGAGTCGTCGCGCTGGAAGGTGAGCGAGCACAGTTCGACCGACAGCAGCACCGCCACCTGGTCGGGCCGGCCCAGCAGGTAGTCGTGCATACGGGCCAGCCCGGCCGCGCCGCCGGCACAGCCCAGGCCGAACAGGGGCAGCCGTTTGACGTCCGGCCGCAGTCCGAGGCGGCCGACCAGCCGTGCGTCGATCGAGGGGGTGGCGATGCCGGTGACGGAGGTGAAGATCAGCAGGTCCACGTCGGCGGCGGTCAGGCCGGCCGTGTGCAGCGCGCCCCGGACGGCCTGGGCGCCCAGGTCGGTGGCGGCGGCGATGAAGACGTCGTTGGCGGCACCGAATCCGTCCAGTTCCGCGTACCGTTCGAGCGGCAGCGTCATGTGGCGCGAGCGGACCTTCGCGCTGTGGTGCAGCCGGTCCAGGACCCGGCGGTCGGTGCCCTTGGGCAGGCAGGTGCGGGCCACCATGTCGGTGATCTCGGACTGGGTGCGACGGTGCGGTGCGAGTACACCGTGAACGGCGGCGATCCGCGTCATAGGGTTCCCGTCCGGTTACCGACTGGGATGAGTTGCTCCCACGTGTTCCCCGGTCCGGGGCTTCGACACCAGGGATCGCCCGTCCGGCCGTTCCTCCCGAGGGGCGTGTGCACCGGCTGGGTGGGGCCGGGGCGCCTACGATCGGCCGGGTGGGCATTCCCGAGCAGTCGACGGCCGACCGCCCGGCCGCGAGTTGGGCCGTCCGGGTGGGCGGCCTGGCCGGATCGTGCCACCCCGGGCCCGTCGTAGCGGTCACCGCCCTGATGGCCGCTCTCGCCGTCACCGCCGGCCAGAGCGCCGCGCGTTGTGTCCTGACCGCCGCCGCCGTGCTGACCGGGCAGTTGTCCGTCGGCTGGTGCAACGACGCGTTCGACGCGCGCCGGGACATCGCCACCGGCCGCCGCGGCAAACCCGTCGTCGACGGCACGGTCGGCGTGACGGAGGTGTGGGTGGCCGCCTGTGCCGCGCTGGCGCTGTGCGTGCCGTTGTCGTTCGCCTGTGGCCTGTGGGCGGGCGCCGTTCACCTGGCCGGGGTGGCGGCAGCATGGGCGTACGACCTGCGGCTCAAGGCGACAGCGTGGTCCTGGGCGCCGTACGCGGTGGGCTTCGCCGCGCTCCCGGCGTTCGTGGCGCTGGGGCTGCCGGGGCAGCCGTGGCCGGCCTGGTGGGTCGTCACCGCCGGGGCGCTGTTGGGGGTCGGGGCCCATCTGGGTGACGTACTGCCGGACATCCGTGGGGATCTGGCGACGGGCGTACGGGGCTGGCCGCACCGGCTGGGCCCGGACGGCGCACGACTGCTGCTGCCGGTGCCGCTGGTGGCCGCGTCCGCGGTTCTGGTGCTGGGGCCCGCCGGGCCACCCGGCAGGTGGGGACTGGCGGTGCTCGTGGTGACCGCTCTGATCGCGACGGCGGGGACGGTGCTGGGACGCCGATGGGAGCGGTTGGCGTTCGCGGCAGCGGTCGCCGTGGCGGTGGTGGACGTGACGTTGCTGCTGCTGCGCGGGACCGGAATCGCCTGACCCTGCCTCCTCGCCGGCCGGCTCACCGCGCTGTCGAATTCGTCACCGGGCCGGGGAGTGCTTGCTGCGGCTGGGGTCCAGCCGGAAGTCGGGACAGTCGCGGTTTTGACATGCACCCGGGCCCCATACGGGAACGAATATGCCGAGGGTCTTGTGGCGGTGGACTGCGACCGGCACGGATTTCCTGCAGGCCGGACACACGTACGCTTCGGGCTTACGCTTCCTTTTGACCATATTTTTACGATATGCCGGTAGTGGCGCGCAGGGAAGTGCACGGCCTCCTCACCGTTCGTCGGTCTGTTCCTGGGCGTCTGTCGGGGCGGGCCTTCTGAGGCTGAGCACCACGGACCCCGCCAGGACGACGACGATGACCGCGAGACTGACCGGTGAGGGGATTTCCGGGATGCTCGGGCTGATCATCTTGTGGGACGCCTGAAGGATGAGCTTGACGCCGATGAAGGCGAGGATGATCGCCAGCCCCTTGTTCAGGTAGTGGAAGCGGTCCAGGAGGCCGGCGAGCATGAAGTAGAGGGCTCTCAGGCCGAGGATGGCGAACGCGTTGCTGGTGTAGACGATGAAGGCGTCGTCGCTGACCGCGAGGACGGCCGGGACACTGTCGACGGCGAAGATCAGGTCGGCGGCCTCGATGGCCGCGACCACCGCGAGCAGCGGGGTCGCCATCCTCTTGCCGGCTTCTTTGACGAAGAACTTCGCCCCGGCGTACTCGTCCCGGACCGGGATGATCTTGCGGAGCATCCGTACGGCGAAGCTCTTGCCCGGGTCGAAGCTCTCCTGCTCGTCCTTGAGGAGTTTGTAGGTGCTGTAGAAGAGGACCGCCGCGAAGGCGAACAGCACCGCGGTGAAGCGGCTGACCACGGCCACGCCGAGGGAGAGGAAGATCCCGCGGAAGACGAGGGCGCCGATGACGCCGAAGAAGAGCACGCGGTGCTGGTAGGCGCGGGGCACCTTGAAGTACGCGAAGATCACGGCGAAGACGAAGAGGTTGTCGACCGACAGGCTCTTCTCCAGCAGCCAGGCTGTCGTGTACTCGGTGCCGGCGGTGGAGCCGAGGACGAGGAAGACGACCGCGCCGAAGATCAGGGCGAGGCTCACCCACAGGCCGCTCCAGGCGGCTGCCTCCTTGAAGCGGATGACGTGCGCGGTGCGGTGGGACAGCAGGTCCACCGCCAGCGACACGACCACCGTCGCGGCGAACGCCCCCCACAGCCAGAGCGGGACCTCAAGCACGCCGAACACCTTCACCATGGCCCGCGCGAAATACGCCGGCCCCTACACAGGAGTGTCCGGCATCGCACCCCAGGGAGCATGCGGAGCGGGCGAGGCCGGCCGGAGGTTCTCCTCGCCGGCCGGCCATTCGCCGTGCTCGTACGTCTCGCCGTCCGAGAGGGCGATGTCTGCGGCTCGGCGGTTTCCAGGCGTCGAGGTCCGCCGGGCAACGACTCCTGGCTTTTCGACTCCAGCCTCGTTCTCGTCAACAACTTCGATGGCGACGGCGAGAACATGGAGGTGGAACTCGCGGAACCCTGCGAACTGAGCGGCGCCCCTTCCCGGGCAAGCGTCGGTCAGGAATCGTCTCCGGTCGGGAGATCGGGCTCGTCGTCGTCCTCGGCCTTGTCCCGGACATCTCGCGGTGTGGGTGTGATGACGTTCCGCTCCTCTGCGGACCGTTCACGCGTCTCCTCGTCGACCGGAGGTGTGTCGTCGTCACCGGGGGTTTTCATGGGGTTCCCCTCGCTCGGGTTTCGGGTCGTGGGCCGTGTCGCTCGACGCGGACGCAGCTGACGGGTTCTATGCCTTGTGCTGCATGGCGCGGCGCGCGGGGTTGCCCTGTTCCGCCGCCTTCGGGTCCTTTTCGTGGGACTTCGCTCGCACGCCGTCGGCGATGCGCTTGCCGGTCGTTTCGTCGATGTTCGACCAGTACGCGAACGCGCGTTCGAGGACGGGCTCGCTCACCCCGTTGAGGAGATGGCCGACGACGTTGTCGACCAGGCGGTCACGGGCCTCGTCGTCCAAGACCTCGCGTATCAGGGTTCCCGGCTGCCCCCAGTCGTCGTCCTCCGGATGGGACACGTACGCGGAACGGGTGATCTCGCCGTCCGCCGCCCAGCTGGGCGGGGTTCCGTAGCGAGCCGTGTCGGCGGCCGGACCGCCCTTGGAGTTCGGGGCGTAGACCGGGTCCGTCGTCTTGCGGTAGGCCATCGCGCCGTCCTTGGAGTACGTGTGGACGTCGACGACGGGCGCGTTGACCGGAAGCTGCTGGTAGTTGGCGCCGATCCGATGGCGATGCGCGTCCCCGTACGAGAACAGGCGGGCCAGCAGCATCCGGTCCGGACTCGGCCCGATGCCGGGGACCAGGTTGTTCGGCTGGAAGGCCGCCTGCTCGATCTCGGCGTGGTTGTCCGTCGGGTTGCGGTCGAGCGTCATACGGCCGACCGGGATGAGCGGGTAGTCACCGTGCGGCCACACCTTGGTGAGGTCGAACGGGTTGAAGCGGTAGTCCGCGGCGTCCTCGTACGGCATGACCTGCACCTGGAGGGTCCAGCTGGGGTATTCCCCGTCACGGATGTGCTCGAAGAGGTCACGCGTGTGGTAGTCCGTGTCGACGGCGGCCATCTGGTCGGCCTCGTGCTGGGTGAAGAACTCGATGCCCTGGTCGGTCTTGAAGTGGTACTTCACCCAGAACCGCTCGCCGTCGGCGTTGATCCACATGTACGTGTGCGACGAGTACCCGTTCATGTGACGCCACGTCCGCGGAATTCCGCGGTCTCCCATCAGCCAGGTGACCTGGTGGGCGGATTCCGGGGAGAGCGTCCAGAAGTCCCATTGCATGTCGTGGTCGCGCAGGTTGTTGTCCGCGCGGCGTTTCTGGGACCGGATGAAATGCTGGAATTTCATCGGATCCTTGATGAAGAAGACCGGCGTATTGTTGCCGACCATGTCGTAATTGCCTTCGCTGGTGTAGAGCTTCACCGCGAAACCACGCGGGTCGCGCCAGGTGTCCGGGCTGCCACGCTCCCCCGCCACGGTCGAGAACCGGATGACCAGGTCGGTGCGCGTGCCCGGCTGGAACACGGCCGCCTTGGTGTAGGCGCTCACGTCGTGGCTCACTTCGAAATGACCGAAAGCGCCGCTCCCTTTCGCATGCGGCTGGCGCTCGGGAATTCGCTCCCGGTTGAACTGCGCCATCTGCTCGATCAGGTAGGCGTCCTGCAGAAGGACCGGTCCCCCGGGTCCGACGGTCAGTGAGTGTTCGTCGCTCTCCACCGGAGCGCCCGAGTCGGTTGTGGTGGCGGGGCGGATCTCTGTCATGACACTCCTTCTGCCGGCTGTCACCTTCGGTGTCGCCGGGCCTCCCGAGGCCCACAAGCCGCGTGACCCCGAGCGGCCGCGTCAAACATCGTCCGGGCGTCCCATCCCTGACAGGCATCCCAGGCTCCCTTGTTTCTGCAGGTCATCGGGGTGGGATCGTTCCGCCGTTGCGGGTTGGGGGCGGCTGTTGTCCCAGGTCCATGGGACATCCGATGCTCTGGGCGTCGCACCGGCTGAAGAAAGGAACACGCATATGAACGTGAAGTCTCTTGTGGGTCGTCGTGTGGTCGTGGCCGCGGGGCTCGTTCTGGCTCTTGGGGGTGGTGTGGCGGCGCAGGCTTCCGGCATCGGGCCGCAGACCGTCAGGGGGGAGGGCGCGGATGCCGTGGCGCACCGCACTGTTGCCGCCTGCTCTCAGGAGGTCCTCGGGGTGTCCGCCGTGAAGGAGCCCGCGGACAGCGAGGACGCCAGGCATCTCCTCCTCACCGTCCAGAACACCGGCGGCAAGAAGTGCGACCTCTACCGCTACCCCCTCGTGCGGCTCGGCGCCGGCCGGAACACGGCCCGTGTGATCGAGGAGAGCGACCCGAACCCGGGGGTGCCCGTCACCCTCGCTCCGGGTGAGGAGGCGTATGCCGGTCTGCTCGTCAACGGCCCCATGGACGAGTACGAGGCGAAGAGCATCACCCTCGGCCTCCAGGGCCGTAAGGCCGGCAGCAGCGTGGGCAAGCCGATCGATGTGCCCATGCCCGTCGAGACGTTGTACGCCAATGACTTCCAGCGGGTCACCTACTGGACGACCGCTCCCGGTTTCGCCCTGGATTTCATCATGTCGAAGTGACGGGCTCAGGAGCCGGTCAGGTCATGGGGACCCAGCCGCCGGGGTCTCGGTACCAGTAGAGCGGTAGCCCCTTGATGCTGGTGGTGCGGAACGCGCGGCCGTGGTCGTCGATGCGCGTCGTGCCGGTCCGGCCCTGTGAGGACCAGTCGAGTTCGAGGTACCAGTCGCAGGTGCAGGACTCGGTGTGCGCGGAGAGCAGCAGGACCTCCGGCTCCCGCAGGGACACCTGGTACGGGAAGTCGATCGCGGGGGTCGGTCTGTCCGGCTCGTTGCCGGGCATCGAACGGGCCAGGGGTCGGCGCGCGTCGAGGTCCAGGGAGAAGTGGCGGGGGACGAGGACGGCACCGCAGCCTTCGTACATGGAGTAGGCGGTGCCCAGGTCAGCGGCGGGGACGGTGCGGTCGACCACGCGCACATGCAGTGCCTCCAGGACTACGGCGGCAGCGCCGCGTCCCTGCACCGAGATCCGCAGATCGGTGGTGCGCCCGTGCACCGCCCCTTGGGACGCGGCCCACGCCGCGGCGTCCTGCGGGGTCGGCGGTGGCGGGACCTGCCGCGGCGGCTTGGCGATGACGTAGTCGTGGGCGCATTCGCTTTGCCAGAGATGGGAGTTGGCCGTCCAGGTGAGCGGGGCCGGCGGTGCGACCGTGACCGTGCCGGCGCTCGCCCGGTTCCCCTGCGGGCCGCCATCGGAGGGGGGTCCAGCGGCGGATGCGGTCAGGCCGACGAGCGCGACGGCGCACGAGGCCGCCAGTGCGATCGCTCGCGCGGGCCGTCGTAGTCGTAGGGGGCGCCCGGCGTGGGGCCGCGGGGCGGCACGCACGGTGGGCTCGGGTGTCTCGTCCGGCGGGGTGGTGTGGCTCGTGGATTCGGCCGGTGCCGCGGTGCTCGTGGGGTCGTGCGGGGCGTCGGACAGGCGTGGTCGTTGCCGCGCCGCGACCGCCAGGATCCACCGGCGGTGCAGCTCCACGCGTTCCTCGGGAGAGGCTCCGCAGAGTCCGGCGAACCGCTCGATCCCCGCGAAGTCCAGGGGGACCGCCCCTCCGGCGCAGTAGCGGTGCAGCGTGGAGGCATTCATGTCCAGACGCCGTGCCAGCGCCGCGTAGCTGCGGTCCGTACGCTCCTTCAGGCGCGTCAGCAGCAACGCGAACTCCGCTGCGTCGTCGTGGATTTCGTCCATGTGGTCCGTACTCGCATCCGTCCGTCGGCCTGTTTCCAGGGTTGTGCGTCGGCCTCCGGAGCCGTCGTACGCCGGCTCAGAGTGGAGCGGCGTTGCGGCTGCGGGAGCGCATCCTGTCGGGGCGTGCCGTCACGAGGATCAGGGCGAGCGTGACGACCGGGTCGAGTCCGGCGGCGCTGTACGTGTCGAAGGTACGGTCGTACTCGACGGGTCTGAACCGCTCGTGGACCCGCAGGACGGTGCTCTCACCGGCCGTCACCGTGAAGCACAGCTTCGGCCGGAGCCATTGCCGGTGGATGCGGTACTCCCGCGACCACAGCCACACGGCGCTCCCCCGGCGCTCGCCCACCCGTTGCGTACCGTCGTCCAGCATCGGCCACCCGCTGCCGAAGTCGACCAGCAGGCGGGGCTTGTCGATCCCCATCCGGTCCGTGCCGCGCAATATCCTCTGGCGCCGGTAGCCGGCCTGCATCGAGACCACCGACGCCGGTTCACCCGCTATGTGGAGTGTGGTGACCATCCTGCACATCTCGGCCCGGCCCGGCCGCAGTTCATCCGTCATGCCATCCGTCATGTCATCCGTCATGAGTACCTCCCGGGCGGCCCGGCCGGCAGGATGCGGTCGGGGGCGTCGGCGTCCCTGGCCTCGCGCGTCGCGTACACCCGCAGGGACTCACCGGCCAGGACGACCTGGGGTGCGGACCACATCTCGTGGTCCTTCGGGACCAGTGTCCGGGTGGAGCCGTGGGCCGTGTCGTGGATCAGCACGGAAACGATCCCGCTGCCCAGTCGGCCCGGCCCGTACGACTGCCGGGGATGGTCGTCGGGACCCGCGGCCTCCACCACCAGGAACCGGCCGCCGACCCAGTGCGCGTGCGAGTCAAGGAACACCTCGGCGCCGACCACGGCACCGTCCACCCACAGCCGTACGACCGACGCCGCCATGTCGTGCCAGAGCACCGCCCGATGCCGGTCGCCGGGGCCGCCGAACCACACATGGAACTCGAAGTCGGTCCAGAAGCCGTGGAATCCGCCGCAGGCTCCCGGGACCGGCCCCTCACGCGCGGGACCCGCGGCCTCCTCGGCGCCCGACGGCCCGACAGGGTCCTGACGGCAGACCGACGGCCCGTAACAGGCGCGGTCGAGGCGGCGCGTGCACCCCATCCCCGCCGCCGCGCAGTCCCGCGGAGACGCGGCGGACAGCAGAGCGGCCAGGCGTTCCCCGTAGGCGTCCCGTCCGACCTGGCGGATCCGTTCCGACGCCTGCTGCCACCACAGGCTCAACTCGCTTCCCGACGGCGAGTTCCGCAGCCACTCGCCCCACGCCTCGTCCCCCACCGTCACCGCCTCCGCCTCCGCCCTTCGTGTCCTCCAGCAGGACGCCGTCCGTACGAGCGCGGTTGCCGAACCTGGTGAAGCCCGGGCGCAGGGTGCCCTGCGCGAACCTCATCCCAGTGCGGACTTCACCAACGACGCCGCGGCCTTCATGCCCGCCTCGTTCGGGTGGTACGTGGTGCGGCCCGAGGCCGGCTTGTACTTCTCGACCCACGGGGTGGCCGCACACGCGTCGTGGCCGTGGCTGGCGGTGGCGAAGCGGACCAGGGTCGCGCCTGTGCGATTCGCCGTGTCGATATAGGCCTGCGCGAGGCGGGAGGCGACGGTGCGCTCGAATATCCGCTGGTCGGCGGTGAGCGGTACGCCGGTGCAGCCGCCGGTGTCGGGCAGGAGGGTGGAGTAGCTCACCAGGAGGATGCGCGCCTGCGGGGCCCTGGCTTTGACAGCGTTCACGACGTTCTCGATCTTCTGGCCCACCGAGCCGAGGGCGGTGTTGATCGCGCCCTGGTTCACGGTGCCGCAGTTCGTGCCGCCGCTGTTCTGGCAGGAGTAAGTGACCATGCTGCCCAGGTAGTTGACGTCGTTGCCGCCGATGGTGATCGTGACCAGGTCGGTCCCGCTGTTCACGGCGTTGATCTGCGGCGGCTGCGAACCCTGGTTGGTGGTAAGGATGTTCGCGGTCGTGGCGCCGCTGCAGGTGACGTCCGTGAGGTTCGCCCCGGTGTCGCGGGCCACGATGCTCGCGTAGTTGTCGGCCGACCGGCTGCACGCCGCCGCCCCGCTGCTCGACTGCAGCGGCGGGATGCTCGGGCCCGCGGCGAACGAACTGCCCAGCGCGACGTAGTCGAGACCGGCCGCCTTGGCCGAGGCGGTTCCCCCCTGAGCGGTCTTCGTGGTCACCGAGTCGGCGGCCAGGGACAGTTGGGTCTTCGACCGCGAACTGGAGCCGTCCGCCGTCGAGTTGCCTCCGCAGGCCGTGAGGGTGAGGGCACCCACCGCCAGGGCCGCACAGGCCAACAGGGCGTTTCGTCGGGGGGAGTTCGTTGCCATGAGGTGCTCCTGTCTTCATGGTTCAGGGGGTGTGGGGTGTGGTGCGCTCCGGTTCTGTCAGAGGAGAGCACGCTGTGCCGCGTGGGGTTTCTGGTGAGACCGCTTGATCGCTGTCGCGTGACAGAACCAGGACATCCGGAGGGCCGGCGGTCGCGGAACGGCCGCCTCCGGGCACTGCGAACGCAGTAGTCCGCGGCCTGCGTCCGTATGAGGCCGTCGGTGCGGGGCGGCTGGCAGGGTCAGGGGGTCGAAGGCGCCTCGCGTCTTGCGGAGCGCCGACCTCCAAGTCCCGTACTCGCACGGAGATCAGAGAGGCTCGCCACGTGAGAATCCCCGTATCGCCCCGGCCGAAGTGGGCCGCGTTACTGTCCGCACTGTCCGCGCTGGTTCTGCTGGCCGGTGCTCCCGCCGCCCTCGCCGATACGCGCACGGCCTCGCAACCCGCTCCCGGGGGCGAAGAGATCCGTCAACCGGAATCGATCCTCGAACTGGATGTCACCGATCTGCCCGGGACCCGGGAGGGACAGCCGGTCGTGGCCGTCAATCCACGTAATCCCCGGAACCTGGTCTATGTGGCGACGGTCTTCCCCAACCGTCCGGAGCTGGAACCCGTCGGGGAGTGCTTCGTCGCCTTCTCCCAGGACCGGGGGAAGACCTGGCAGAGGTCGACCTGGCCGCTCGGTGACCGTCCCCAGTGCGGCGAGCCGATCGTGACCACGGACGCCAAGGGTGTCTTCTACGTCTCCAACAACCAGATCGGTCCCGATCCCGCGACCACGTACACCAATCACAACGTCGTCTCCCGGTCGGTCGACGGCGGTCGTACGTGGATCGGTCCCGTCGAGACGCCGCTGTTGCTCGGTGGTGCGCCCAAGCTCAGGGTGGATTCCGCCACCGGCAAGGTCTACGCGGTCGCGGGCGCCGTGTGGGAGTACCCCAGTGCGGTCTCCGTCAGCGCGGACAGCGGCGCGACCTGGTCGGATCCCTCGGTGATCCCCGGTCCCATGCCGTGCATCGTGGTCTCCCCCGCCATGCCTCCGGCCTGCGGATACCCGGGCCGTGAATTCGCCGTGCACGACGGGATCCTGGCGTCTCCCACCCAGGAGGACACGGTGACGCTGCATGTCACTCGTGACGACGGAAAGACCTGGGTGGACCGTCCGGTCACCGACAGCGCCGGTACGCCGGTCGCGGCCGGCACCGGTGCGCTCGTACCCGTTCCCGCCCTGGGCGCGGCCGCGGACCCGGTGCCCTGGGTGTCGGCCGACCCGACGCACAAGGGGCGCTTCGCCGTCATGGTGCCCCGGGAGTCCAACCTCGAGGTGTACGTCACCGGTGACGCCGGCCGGTCCTGGACCGGGCCGGCGGTGATCGCCGCCTCCGCCGCGCAGCGGCCCTGGATGGACTTCGGGCCGGGCGGGCAGCTGGGCGTCATGTGGCGCACGACCACACTCGACGCCTTCTCCGTCGTCTCCTTCGACCACGGCCGTACGTTCAGCCGCGCCCTGCGGGTCAACGGGACCACTCAGCCCGCCGGTGTCAACGGGCCTCCCGGGGACCGCTGGTCGACCATCACCCTCGACAGGCGTTACGCGTACGTCGCCTGGGCCGACGGCCGGAGCGGGGAGTTGGACGGCATCCTCGCCAGGGTTCCGCTTAGTGCCTACCGTGGCAGGGGCGGCCAGTAGAAGGCCGATGAAGCTGTTGTCGTCGGGGGCTGTCCGGCCATGGGCCGGGCAGCCCCCGTGGCCATACCGACGAGATCCTGACCGGCCCCGGGCTCATGGAGACGGAGGTCGCCAGGCTCCGTGCCGGGCAGGTGATCGCCTGGACATGTGTGCGGCGAGTCGAGTCACCGCCTCTTGATCGAAGGTCAGGAGAAGAGGGTGATTTCCGTGGAGGACTGGGCTGAGATCCGCAGGCTGCACCGGGCCGAGCAGATGCCGATCCGGGCGATCGCCAGGCAACTGGGCATTTCGAAGAACACCGTGAAGCGGGTGCTGGCCACGGGCCGGCCGCCGGTCTACTCCCGGCCGCCGATGGGGTCGGCGGTCGACGTGGTCGAGCCGCAGATCCGGGAGCTGTTGAAGCAGACCCCGACGATGCCGGCGACTGTGATCGCCGAGCGGATCGGTTGGGACCGTGACATGACCGTCCAAACGGCCGCACCGAGCTGGGAGAACGCGAAGCCGACTCGCGTGCGGGACTCCTCGGCGGACGCGGAGACGAGCCCCTGGAGCAGACCGTCGAACCCCGCATCCCCGATCCGCCCGAGTACGGCGGTGATCGGCCGCCAGTCCACCGGGGACTCCGCGTCCATCACCTCCCGCACCAACTGCTCCACCCCGCCGGCGCCGAGCGTGACCAACGCATCCGCTGCTGCCTCGTACCGTTCTGGCCTGCCGAGGTCCCGTATCAGGTCGGCATTCACCACGTACCCCTCTGGCAAGGTCGACCAGGCTGCCGAGCGTCATGATTCCGCAAGGATCCGACATCGCCCGAGCGGGTCCCGCTACTCGCAACGCTCCTCGGGCGGGCCGTCTGTCGAAGAAAACCGTCCCATGATGCGGTCGTGGTGTGCCACCCATGGACTGGACAACAAACAAGGCCCAGGTCTCGGACCTGGGCCTTCTCCATGGAGCGGGTGACGAGAGTCGAACTCGCACTCTCAGCTTGGGAAGCTGCGACGTTTGGGTGGCTGCAAGGCTGTTGACCTGCGTGGATTCATTGTGCCGATGCCGTTGCACCGGTTTGGTCGCACCGTTGCAGACCGGTGGTTGTCCGCTCCTCCGGGCACGGATCGGGCACGGTCTTCACTCGGTCCTCCGGCAGTACGTGATTTCCTGGGTGACGCCGTGCTGGGTGCAGATCAGCGGGCAAGAGCGAAGGCACCCGCGACTCCGAGGAGCGCCGCCGGCATCCCCAGCCAGGCGGTGAGAGGGATGCAGAGGCGGGTGGGTGGCGCGGGTGTGGTGGAAGCAGCCGGAGGCGGGGCGGTGAAGGCGGTCAGATGCTCACGCGGAATACCACGGTGCCAGAACTGGCTGAGCCGGTACCAGTAGTCCCGCTCCTCCGCGATCGAAGAGGGAAGCTCGTCGCCCAACTGCCTGATCAGGTCGCCTCGATGGAGATCGAAGGCGACGCGCACGTGCTGTGCGTACACCTGCGCGGCCGTCAAAGCGGAACGGTAGGAGACGTACGCAGCGAAGGCGCCGCCCCACCAGAAGGCCAGAAACCAGGTCCACGGGCCTTGTTCCCACAGCATCTCGGCAGCCCCGACACCGCCGAACAGTATGCACAGCACGGACAACCCGAGCGCCGCGTCGAGGTCTGCCCGGGCTGCCGCGAGGTTGAGGGTCAGGCGGTCGGGGAGGACCTGGTACAGACGGGGCCATGCCAGCACGGCGTCCATGGAGTAGCGGAGTTGTGGGTACTGTTCGGCGGATCTGAGTATGTTGCCCAGGCGAGTGGGCTGGATCTCTTCGGGCCTGGTCGGTGGTGGGTAGCTGATCAGGGCGGCGTCGCGGAAGGCGGGGGCCTGATGGAGCAGGCGGGAGCGCCGCTGGTGCCAGGCCACACCGTGCCGTGCCGCGTAGGCTGCGGCCGGGCCCGTCCAGTGCCCCCCGAAGAAGCGGCAGGTCGCGCGCCGGAAGCCGGACAGGATGCCCGCCAGCACACCGGCCAGGGCCAGCAGGGTGAGTACGGCGCCCGCTCGGGCCGTCGGGGACAAGGCCTGCCAGGTGCGGATCGTCTGCGTCACGCCCGGTGGGGAGCCGGCCAGCAAGGCGATGGTCGCCGTGCAGAAGGCGAGGCTGGGGAGAAAGGAGTGCAGGAGAAAGCGCCGGTCGAGGAGCCCGGGGGTCTGGCCGAGAAAGGCGCTGAGCATGTTGTCATTCCCCGGTGAGTACGAGAGTGTGAGGCGGCACCCCGGGACGCGCGCAGACGGGCGGCCGCTGAGGATCGTAGAAGTCGAGCCGGTTGGTGTGGCCGCATCCGGGTGACGCGCAGGTCACGAACGCGGCGGGCAGCCGGATGTCTCCGCCGAGCAGTCCGTCCGACGCGCTCTCGTCGAACGCCCCGCGCGCGTCGACGGGCAGAAACGGTGTGCGGGCCAGCCAGTCGTCCACGACCTTGCCCGGAAGCACGGACGTGCTGCCGGACGGATCCCACAGCACCGCTCCGTGCGGACTGAGGTCGAGCAGGGTGAGGGCCATTCCGGCGGTCAGCTCTCCCAGGGTCATGTCCGCGCGCAGGAGCACGCACGGGCAGACCGCCGCCCCGGGCGCGCACAGTGAGGGCGCGCCACGATCCCGCAGTGCGGTGAGGTCGGCCAGGTCCAGCAAGGAGACGGGCGACGGCTCACGCTCACGCGCGGCGGTCGTCACGAGGGCGAAGGAATCGGCGCCCAGCCTCGCCAGTGCCTCTTCGGGACGGAGAGACGCATCCACACGTGTGACCGCCATGGTGGGCAGGGAACCGAGAGGCGTACGGCCGTCCACGATCAACGCCAGTCTCCTATCAGCTGGAACGGCGCCCAGTAGTAAGGGTGGTCGAATATCTTGCGTCCGTGGTCCGCCGCGGACGCGCGGGTGGCCCGACGCCGGCACTGTGCCGAGTCGACCAGGAGCCTGGGGTACTCCGGGTCCGCCTCGTCCGTGCGGTCCCGCAGCTCGTCCAGCACGCCCAGTGCCTCGCCGAACTCCCCGGCCTGCATGTGCAGTTCCGCGATGCGGCGCAGAGTCGTACGCCGACCGCGCTCATCGGACTCGGGAACGCGCCGCAACGCCGTCTCGCAGAGGCGCAGCGCGTCGGCCACCGTGGTACGGCGCAGGCGGTCGCGTGCGTGCTGCAGGGCCTGTCCGGGGCCGTCCCCGCGGCTGAGGGCCTGGTAGAAGTGGCTCATCAGGATGGCGGTGGAGATGTCGTCGACACGCCAGAGACTGACGAGCGCGGAGCGGACGCCGCTCTGCAACAGGCCCCAGACGAACCCCATCCGCTCGTTCTCCAGTGAGGGGTCCCCGAGCCCGCTCTCGCACGCGCTGAGCGTCACCAGCCGTACGTCGAGCCTCAGGCCGCACAGCTCTCTGGCGGTCAGCCGGTCCGAGGGCCCCGGGGCCAGCGGATCGGGGGCCAGCTGGATCCATGAGTCGAGAGGGGCCGCGGCGTCGAAGCGGCCGTGGCAGGCGAGGTGGACGATGTCCATGCCGCCCAGAGCGATCCTGGCGAGCACCGCGGTCTTCGTGGCCCGTTCGCCCACGAGCCGCTCACCGTCTGCCCCCAGTGCGGTCGCTGCCGTCTCGACCTCGGTACGGGCATGAGCCAGGGGCCGTTCGGCATCGCTGTCGGCCACCAGCAGTACGGAGCCCCCGCCGGTCCCGCGCCGGGGAGCGAGCAGCCGGGTCATCACAGTGGCGCTCGGCGTGACCGTCACGGGGTTGCGCTCGCACAGGGTGACGGAGTCCCGCCACCCGACGGCGTGCAGTGGAACGTGGTGCAGAATGCCCGAAGGCACCAGCCAGATGGGGTCGCCCTCGGCGCTGTGCTCGACCAACGGGGCGACCAGCGGCCGGAACACGCGCTCCCAGGAGGTGCCGCCCGGGGCCGCCCCGAACGGGTGGCCGACGCCCGGGGCCTCGCTCAACCCCCGCAGCGTTTCCCGCAGTTCGTCGTCCGGCGGCAGGTCCACGGTCACGGCGACAGGCCGGTCGTAGTCGTGCCGGGCGATCAGGACGGTGACCTGCGTACCGACCTGCCAGTACAGGGCGAGCAGGACGCGCCGGCCGGCTCGGTGCAGGTCCTGCAGCAGGGCTCGCGCCTGTGGGTAGTCCAGCCACGGGGTGTTTCCCCGGCCGGCCGACGCGAGGGACGAGGAGCCGAGGGACTCCAGCGCCTGGTAGGCGTCGGTGACGCGACGCCAGGCCTCGGCACGATCCTCGGGTGCGCCGGCCACGCCCTTCCACGCCAGCTCGTAGGCGGCTTCGGCCTGCTCGGTGGAGGCCAGCAGGTCGGCCGGCATGGCGACATCCGTGCGCACGCGGGTCCATGCCAGGTCAGCCGGCTTTCCCAGGAGGTACGACAGTTCCTGGCTGCGGAAGCGCTCGACGAAGCCGAACGCACGGTGAGCGCCGTCCCGTTCCGTCGCCCACCGCTGGACGGGATCCCCGCCGGACGTGCCGGGGCCTTTCCGGCGCCGCGCGCGTTCCCGCTCGATGTCGTCCGCGGCGCTCCGGCCACCGAAGGCCGGAAGATCAGGGCCGAAGGCGGCGACCAGCCGGTCGAGGCAGCCCTGGGCCTCGGCGAGCGCGGCCGTCCGGTCGAACGGCTCCAGTACGGCGTGTTCGGGGGACCGGAACCGGTCACCCGCCAGTCCCAGCCAGTGCATTCCCAGGTCCGGCAGGGCGGACGGCGTGTTCCCCCATCGGGAGCCGAGCAGGGTGGTCAGCGCCTTGTCGAGTCGTTCGTTGTCGCTCTCCAGGTCTTCCTTGACACCGCGGTTGCTCAGATAGTCGAAAATCTCGAAGGAGGCCACGTCCCACAGCGCGTGCCGGGCCCACAGAGGGTAGAGCTGCCAGTGCTCGGCGGTCATGCGCCGGACCTCGGCCGGGTACGGCGGGGTGTGGTTGATCCGTTCCAGGAGCCGGATCGTCTCGGCCTGCCTCCCGAACTCGTGCGTGAGGCCCGCGGTGACGGCGACCGCGGTTCGCACGGCGGCGTGCGGCAAGTTCTCTCCCCCCTCGGTCGTGGCCGTCAGCACATCGCGCAGGAGGGCGGCCGCGCGGTTGGGGTTGCGACGACTCAGGTTGGTCAACCGGGCGGCGGCCACTGCCCCGTACAGCAACGCCCAACTGTCGGCGCCCGCCTCCCGGAAGCTGATGACCGTCGCCAGCGACGCCTCCGGGTCGGGCCCGCCGGGCATGCGGCGGGCGTAGCAGTCGAACGCCGCCGTCAGTGCGTAGGCGGCGGCGTTGCGGCGGCCGCCGTCGCCCGACCGGCCCGCATGGACACGCGCCTCCTCGACGCGGTCGGCCTCGGCAAGCAGTACGTGGGCCGTCGCGAGGTAGGCGACGGCGGACTCCTTGGGCGGGTCGCCGAGCTTGCGCTTCACCACGGTGAGGAAGTCGTTGCGGTGGGCCAGGAGCCACAGCCGCATCAGGTTGATGACGAGGGTGTAGTCGGCGGACCCCCTCCGGGTCCAGATCGCGTCGTACAGCCAACTGCCGATCGCCCATTGCCTCCACCATGTGTCCCTGGGAATACAGGCCATGACCCGCCGGGGAATGAAGAAGAGCCAGGCGGTCCACAACCCGTCCGGTGAACGCAGGGCACTGCGGTCGACGACGGCGAGGACCAGTTCCGAGACCAACAGGGGAACGAGCGCCGCGAGGAGATCCCGTTCCGGATACAGCACCCCGGCGAGCAGGAACAGCGGGACGGACCGGACCAGGATTCCGTACGGCAGATTGATGACGTTGGCGAGGGACACCGCCAGCTTGCGGCGGCCCGCCAGGATCCAACGGCTTCCTCCGCCCTTGACGTGCGCTGCGCCCCACCGCCCGCTGATGCCGAGGGTGGCCAGGAGCAGACCGCTCGGCAGCCCGGCGCCGAACCACGAGTCGCGCCAGATTCCGACGAGCCAGCTGCCGATCGCACCGTCCGCGAGGTCCAGGAAGAGGAACTGGACCAGCAACTCGGCGAACAGCAGGATGCGCCCCAGCCGCACTGAAGCGAGCCGATTGCGGGTGAGCAGCCACCGGGCGTAGACCAGGCCGCCCGCGGCGAAGATCCACGGGGACAGTGCGGGAGCGTGCCGCTGACCGATGTGCAGGGCCCAGGCCAGGCCCCCTGTGACCGCGCCTCGGTAAACCCACGCGACCAGCGCAATCCGAGCCGTCGGAGGCAACGGTGAGATCAATAAGGCCATGGTGCCCGTGCTTTCGTCTCCGCGGCTGCTCGGCCCACGCGGTAGTCCTTCGTTCCCCACAGCCCTCTCCGGCATGTTGCCGACCGAGTCGGCGGCTCATCGTAGCGATATCGAACAAGGTGCGGCGCACCAACAACCGATGTCTGACACCACAGTCCGCGTATGCCACCAGAGGGCTGCTGCCTCTGTGGAGACCTTCCCGTGGCTGTCTTTCTTGATCGGCTGGGCCGACCGGCCTGGGCCGAGACGAGTTCCACGTGGACCGTGTGGTCGTCGTACAGGAAGAAGCCCTCGACGGGCCAGAGGCTTGAACGGGCGGCGTCTTCAGGGATGATGCCGATGCTCACCGAGGGAAGCGCCGACCATCCACGTACCGGCGGTGAAGTGCCAGCGAGCCCCAGATGTAGACCAGCCGCCACGACCAGTCGCTGAGCGGGACGACCGTGACCTCGACGCCAGTCCCAGCCTGCGGTCCTGCCGCTGGAGCCGGCCTGCTGCCCCGGCTGGGCGGCCCTGACGGCCTGGCCGGCTCCGGTCTGGAGGAGGTGTCCCTGCCGCGGAGCGCGTACCGGACAGCGGGCGGAGCCGCCACCACAGGCGTCTCCGGCCTGCCGGTGTACCGCGGGGCATTGTGACCTCCGGGTCCACAGATCGCGCCGTGGCCGCTCCTAGCCTCGAAAGCAGTGACCCGGCCGGATGCCGGGCGGGACAGAAGCGGGGAGTGGCACCGTGATCGAAGTTCGTGAACTGACCAAGCGCTACGGGGACAAGACGGCGGTGGACAGCCTGAGTTTCACCGCCCCGCCCGGACAGGTCACAACCGAGAACGCGTCGCCCGTGGTGGTCCGCCACATGACACCCAGGTCGCCGTTGGCGCCGAAGTCGATCGCCGGACGCTGGGCGTTCGGGGTGGCGATCGTCGCCGGGCCGTTCCAGGTCCGGCCGGCGTCCGGGGTGACGTAGACGTCCAGGGTGTTGGAGTCCCGGGGCACCATGACGGCGAACCGGCCGCGGTGGGAGGGGTCGGCGGCGACCCACGGGACGGGGTCGGCCGCCGCGCCCCGGGCCGGAATCGGCACCAGGGCCCCGGTGCCCGCCGCGACAGGGGTTCCCTGGCCGTCCTTGAGGGTGGTGTTCGTCCACGTCCTCCCGTCGTCACGGCTGACGTGGAAGTTCACCGGCTGGCCCGCCTCCTGGGAGGCGGACACGAGGATCCCGCCGTACACAGCGATCTCACGCCCCGGATAGCCGCAGACCAGCGGGATACCCGGCGCCACCTGGATACAGGGCATCGGGCCGGGGATCACCCGCGAGTCGCTGCTGAACGTCTTTCCGCCGTCGGCGCTGACGGAGACTGCGCTCGGGTACTCCCACACCGCCCCGGCGACCGCGTAGACCTTGCCGGTCGCGACGTCCACCCGCATCTTCGGGGCGCCGCCGAGGAGCAGCGGTGTGGACACCGGGTCGGTCCAGGTCCGGCCGCCGTCCGTCGACTTCGCGACCTGGTTGTGGTTCCGCAGGTTCGCCTCCAGACCGGAGCTGACCTGGTTGTTGTCCACGTACACGGTGCCCTTCGCGTCGAACTGCACGCTCGGCTCACCGCACTTGGGCGCCGCGGTACCGAGCGGCCAGGCAACCTGGGTCCAGGTGTCGCCCCTGTCGTTCGAGTAGGCGAGGAAACACCCGCCGTCGACCGGTTCCAGGCCCGGCGCCGGAGGGAAGATCGTCGAGACGAAGACCAGGTTCTTCGGATTTCTCGGGTTGACGGCGACCGTCGGCTGGCCCTCTTTGGTGGCCGGCATGTTGGTGCCCGGACCCGCTGCGGCCCGGACAGCGGGCTGATCCGACGGCACCGGGCCGTGCGCGGACGGAGTGAGGAGTGCCTGCGCCTCCGCCGCGGCTTCGAGCCGGCCCCAGGAGACGCTGCTAGACGGAGAGCCCGAAGCCGCCCGTCACTCGCAGCGTCTCCCCGGTGAGGAAGGACGCCTTCGTCGAGGCGAGATAGAGCAGGGCCTCGACGATGTCCTTCTCCGTACCCTCGCGCCGGACGATCTGCTGACCCAGCGAGCGCTCCACCTCGGTGCGCGGCACCTCGGCCCGGATCGTGTCGGTGAAGACGAGTCCGGGCGCGATCGCGTTCACGCGGATGCCGTCCTCCGCGAACTCGCGTGCGAACGACATGGTCAGGCCACGCACGGCGAGTTTGGACACGGCGTAGGCATTCCGGTTGGCGTAGGCAGCGGACGACGAGATGTTGACGATGGTGGCGCCGGCCCGTCGGCTCATCGCCTCCCTCGCCGCGAGCGAACAGATGACCACGCCCATGATGTTGACGTCGAACAACCTCCGGATCTTCGTGAGTCCGAGCTGGGTGAACGGCAGGTAGTAGTCGGCCGCGTGCAGTCCGGCGTTGTTGACCAGGATGTCGATACCGCCGTGCCGTTCGGCGATCTCGGTCATCATCTCCGCGACGCCGTCCTCGTCCGACACGTCGCAGGCCGTCCCGGTCGCGCTGCCGCCCCGTACCGGGAGCCCGGCGGCGGCGGACGCCGCAGCGGCGCCGTCGACATCGGCGAGAACCACGTGCGCGCCCCACGCCGCCAACGCGGCGCCGAAAGCGCGCCCCAGCCCACGGCCACCCCCTGTGACTACCGCTACCTTGCCCCGATATTCGTCGTCGGACATCCATCGCTCCTGTCTTGGCGGTTCCTGGGATGCGTCGCGTGCCGTGACTCGACCTGCGCCCACGTCTTAGGACGATCGCCCGCGCGGCGCGGAGTACGGCGTCGGAATCCGGCAGCCGGACGGCCGGTGCCGGCTGGAGTCGATGAACGGGCGCCCGTGCCCCGGGTCGGCCGGGCGTCACGCCGACGAGCGGCCACCGCGGACGACCTTCTTCACGCATCGGGCGCCGTGGGCCGATCACCGTCGTTGACGCGGCGGTAGGCGACGGCTCGCTCTTCGGCGCCGGTGAACCGCGTCAGCTCGGCGCGTACGCGTTGGCCGATGGCCACGCCCGGTCCCTGCTCGTCGAGCAGGATCCCCGGCAGTCGCGGACCCTCGTCGAACTCCACGAGGGCGAGGACGTAGGGAACTAGAGCCGCGAACGCCGGCACACTGCGGTGACGCACCACGATGAAGCTGTAGATGGTGCCGGTACCGGTGACATCGGTGAACGACGTCGGTCCACCGCAGCGGTTGCAGCGTTCGAGCGGTCTGGCCAGCCAGGCACCGCAGTCGGAGCAGCGACACAGCGCGATGCGCCCCTCACGCGTCGCCTCCCAGAACCCGGCGCTGTCCACGTCGATCAGCGGCGCCGGCGGCGCCGGGACCGGTCCCGGCCGGCTCATCGCGATGCCTCGTAGATCAGGGCGCCGCCCGCCGGGCCGGCCCCGGCGGTGACGAGAGCGTGGCGGGCATCGGGCACCTGTCGGTCACCGGCGTCGCCGCGCAACTGGTGGACCGCCTCGTAGTGATGGTTGAGACCTTGCAGATATCCCTCCGACAGCAGCCCACCGTGCGGGTTGACGACGACGTCGCCACCGTATGTGGCCCGGCCCTCGCCGAAGAACGCACCGACCTCGCCCTTCGGGCACAGTCCGAAGTCCTCGACCGTCGCCATCACCGTGCCGGTGAAGCAGTCGTACATGCAGGCGATGTCCAGGTCCGCGGGACGCAGGTCGGTGCTCGCCCAGAGGCGCTTCGCAGCGTAGGCGGAGTACATCTCGGACAGATCGGGGAAGTTCGTCCAGGAACCGCCGTGAGTATGGGCTTCGCCGAAGCCCGCGATGCGGACAGGGACATGCCGCAGAGACCTGGCCCGCTCCAGCGTCGTGACCACGAGGGCCACCGCACCGTCGGTCTCCAGACAGCAGTCGTACAGGCGGAACGGCTCACATATCCAGCGGGCGGACAGGTAGTCGTCCATGTCGATCACCTGTCGCTGCATGGCGTGGGGATTGGCCGAGGCGTGCTTGCGGGTGGTGATGGCGATGTGCCCGAAGTCCTCGTCGCGGGTGCCGTACACGTGCTTGTGGCGCTGGGCGAACATGGCGATCCACATCGGTGGGACGACGAACCCGTTCAGCGCGGCGAACTGCATCTCGCCCTTCATCGGCAACACGGGCCTCTCCCCCCGCCCGTAGCGGTTGCCGGACCGGCCCTGGAGCGAACGGAAGACGACCGCCACCTCACAGGCACCGGCTTGAACCGCGGCGAACGCCTGGCCGACGACGGTGACCGCGACGTTGCCCCCACCGTGCACGTCCAGCGCCAGCCCAAGATCGAAGACGCCGATGGCCCGCGCGACCTCCGCCGCCGATGCCGAGTCGTTGGTGTGGAAGTCGACGACACCGTCCACCTCACCGGGTCGCAGCCCGGCGTCGTCAAGTGCCGCGCGCGCGGCCTCGGCGGCCATCGCCAACGGGGTCCGGCCCGAGGACTTGCTGAACGCCGTCCGACCGATTCCCACGACCGCCGCCTCACGCGTGTCCATCCGACCTCCATGCCCTTACCGCAGGCTCATCGTCGAATACAAATAGATGATACTTTTCTATCCTTGCTCGACCCCGTTGACCAGCCCTCGACAGTGGCGATCCCGGCGCCGTGCGCGTAGGGCGACCGCCTCTCGACGGGGCCGGTCCGTCACGACGACAGCCGTCGGTCCGTCCGGGAAGGCAACCCTGTGAGCAGCATCTACCGCAGCGCGGAGCTCGACGTGCCGGCCGATACGGCTTGGGACTTCATCGAGCGTTACACGAGGTCAGAAGTGCATGTCTTCTCCTTGTGCGTGGCCGAGCGGCAAGAAGGGGAGTATCGCGTCGTCACCTTGGCCGACGGCCAGGAGATCTGGGAACGGAACATATCGGTCGACCCGGTGCACCGTCGGGCGACGTACACGGTGCCGGGACTCAACGGGGCGGAACATCACCACGCCGAGATGCGCGTCGAGGTGGATCGTCACGCCAGTGCACATCTGATTTGGGTCACTGATTACCTCCCGCACAAGATCGCCGAACAGCGGGCCGCAAGCTACGACGCCCTGTTCGCCGAGCTTGTGGCCGCCGTCAATGCCCACGGCGGGGTCGCGGTCGCGCCGTCCTGTTGACCGATCAGGGGGGTGGACGTACCGATCGCCGTCTCGGGGCGTGATCAAACTGGAGTGACGCGCAGGTTCGCGGGTGATCGCCGACCTCAGCCTTCTTCCATCACGCGGGTTGCGCGGACCGAGGCGGGCAAGTCGTCGGCTCTCGCTCAGCCCTTGACGACGGCCCCTGGAGAGCTGGAAGGGGTACTGCCAGGGTCCCTTTCGCCGGGTGCGGGCCGGGTCGGCGCCCGTAGCGTGGAGGGCATGGAGCCGAGCACCGGGATCCGCGAGTTCCTGACCACCCGCAGGGCCCGGATCACCCCCCAGCAGGCCGGAGTTGTCCCCGACGGCGGCGCACGCCGGGTGCCGGGACTGCGCCGCGAGGAGGTCGCCCGGCTCGCCGGTGTCAGCGTCGAGTACTACACGCGCCTGGAGCGCGGCCGGGCCGGGCAGGTCTCCGAGACCGTCCTGGACGCGGTCTCCCGCGCCCTGCAGCTTGACGACACCGAGCGGGCCCACCTCTTCGCGCTGGCGAAACCGGCGTCCCCCGCGCAGCGGCGCCGTCCCCTGGGTCCCCAGCGTGTGCGCCCGGGCCTCCACCGGCTCCTGGACACGCTCGGCCATGTGCCCGCGATGATCCAGGGCCGCCGCATGGACATCCTGGCCGCCAACAGGATGGCCCGCGCCCTTTTCACCGACTTCGAAGCACTCCCGCACCGCGACCGCAATCTGGCCCGTTACGTCTTCCTCGACGCGCACGCCCCGGAGCTGTTCGTCGACTGGGAGAGGTCCGCCGGCAGCTGCGTCGCCCATCTGCACTTCTACGCCGGACGCAACCCCGACGATCCGCGGCTGACGGACCTGACAGGCGAACTGTCGCTGCGCAGCCCCCGGTTCCGTCACATGTGGGGCAACCCTGATGTCGTCTGCCACAGCACGGGCACCGAGCGTTTTCACCACCCGCTGGTCGGCGACCTCACGCTCGACTACGAGGTCCTCGACGTGTCCGGCGACACCGACCAGACACTCGTCGTCTACACCCCCGAACCCGCGTCGCCGTCCGCCGAAGCCCTCGATCTGCTGGGCAGTTGGACCGGCGACACCGCGACCCACGCACGTGGCCACGCGAGTTCCTCGCCGAGGCCGACCTCGTCGTAAGGCGCGGCCACTTCCTGAAACCCCCCCACCACTGGAGGATCAGTGTCAGTCGTGATTGTCACCGGAAGCTCGCGCGGGATCGGGCGTGCCATCGCCGAACGGCTGGGCGCGGACGGCGACAGCGTGATCGTCAACTACCGATCCGACCGTGAAGCGGCCGCCAAGGTCGTCTCCACGATCGAGGCGAGCGGCGGTCGGGCCGTGGCGGTGCGGGCGGACGTGAGCGATCCGGCCCAGATGCGCGCGCTGTTCGACGCCGCTGAGGAAACCTACGGCGGGCTGGACATCCTGGTGGGCAACGTCGGCACCGTCCATTTCTCCCCGCTCGCGGAGGCGACCGACGAGGACTTCGACCGGGTCTTCGCGACCAACACGCGGGCCACCTTCACAGCGCTTCGCGAGGCCGCCGGGCGACTGCGCGACAACGGCCGGATCGTCGTCATCTCCAGCCAGGCGGCCGTGACCCCCAGCGCCGACAGCGGTGTCTACTCGGCCAGCAAGGCGGCCGGGGACCAACTGGTCCGTGCCGCCGCGCAGGAACTCGGCTCGCGGGGCATCACCGTGAACAGTGTGCTCCCCGGCGCCACCCGCACCGAGTCCTTCGACAGCGCCGGGGTCCCCGCCGACGTGATCGCCGGGATGGTCGCGCTGACCCCGCTCGGCCGCCTCGGCGAACCCGGGGACATCGCCGACGTCGTCGCCTTCCTCGTCTCGGACAGCGGTCGCTGGATCACCGGCCAGACGCTCCACGCCGGCGGCGGCCGGTTCTGACCCTCGCGTGGCCGTGCCGGACTGTGCGGCCGCACCGCTGTCCGGTTACGGCCGTCGGTGAAGACGAACAGGCGCAGCACCAGAAAGCGCCCGATTCCGGCGAGCCCGGAAGCGCCGAGGTAGACGGCCTGCTCGCTCCATGTCCCGGCCGACGGCCGCACCGCGTGGAGTACGAGCATCGCGGTGCAGGTCACGCCGTAGGCGACCGACGCCGATCCTGCGGACTGCCAGTGCCGACGCCATCCGGCGCGCCGGCCGGTCCCGAAGGTGAAACGTGCGTGGACCTCTGTGCACAGGAGCGTGGCGGCGATGGTGACCAGTGCGTTGGCCACCGCCCAGGGCATCAGCCCTGCGAGCAGTGCCACGGCCGGTCCTGCGGCGACTCCGACACCGCCGCCGCACAGGACGAACCGGGCGAAGGAAGCCGGCGGACCCAGCCGGTCGAGAGAGGCAGCCACAGAAGGATCTCCACATCCGTGCTCGGGGACCCTTTCAGCCTGTCCGCACAGCCCCTCCGCCGTCTTCGTGCGGCAGCCGATACACGCCTGCTGCATACGCAGTAGTGAGTGGCCTGTCGGGACCTACCACCAAGGTCAGGGTCTCGGTGGGTTCGGGTGGACGAGGCCCGTCTGGTAGGCGATGACGACGAGTTGGGCGCGGTCGCGGGCGTGGAGTTTGGCCATGGCGTGGTGGATGTGGGTGCGTACGGTCAGGGGGCTGAGGTAGAGCCGCGCGGCGATGTCCGCGTTGGTGAGTCCGTCGGCGGCCAGGGCCATGACCTCGCGTTCGCGGTCGGTGAGGTCGGCGAGGCTTTTCTGGGCCGCGGGGTGGGTGCCTGGCTGGGGGGCGGTGAGGAAGCGGGTGATGAGGTTGCGGGTGGCCTGGGGCGAGAGGAGGGCGTCGCCTGCGGCGATGGTGCGGATGCCGGCGACGAGGCCCTCGGCGCCGACGTCCTTGCCCAGGAAGCCGCTGGCTCCGGCGTGCAGGGCCCTGGCGACGTGTTCCTCGGTCTCGAAGGTGGTCAAGATGAGGACGCGGGTGCCCGACAGGGCGGGGTCGGCGCAGATCGTGGAGGTGGCGGCGAGGCCGTCCGTGCCGGGCATACGGATGTCCATGACGACGATGTCGGGGTGGTGGGTACGGGTGAGGGCGATCGCCTCGTCGCCGTCCGCTGCCTCGCCGACCACCTCCATGTCGGGGCGGGAGTCGACGAGGATGCGGAAGGTCTCGCGCAGCAGGGCCTGGTCGTCGGCGAGCAGGACACGGATGGTCATGGGGTGCTGTCCTCGGCGGGCGCGTAGGGGTGGAGGGGGAGTTCGGTGCTGACCTCGAAGCCGCCGGTGGGGCGGTGTCCGGCGTGGAGTCGCCCGCCGATGGAGAGGGCTCGTTCGCGCATGCCGATGAGGCCGTAGCCGCTGGCGCTGCTGTCGGGGGTGAAGGCCGTGGTCTCGGGGGTGGGGCCGGGCCCCTGGTCCGTGATCGTGATGGACAGGCGGTCGTGGTGGTACGTGAGGTCCACCTCCGCCGTGCTGGTGTGTGCGTGCTTGGCCACGTTGGACAGTGCCTCCTGCACGATGCGGTACGCGGTGAGGTCCGCTCCCGGGGAGAGCGGCTGCGGCTGTCCGTGGGTGGTGAGGGTGACGGTGAGTCCGGCGGCCGTGTGCGCGGCGACCAGGCCGGGGAGCATGGCGAGGCTCGGCGCGGGCTGCAGGGAGTCCTCGTCGGCGCCGCTCTGGCGCAGGAGTCCGACGGTTGCCTTCATCTCGCGCAGGGCCGCGGAGGTGGTGTCGCCGAGGGCGTTGACCATCTGCTCGGCCTGGGCGGGGTGGCTGCGGATGAGGAGGGCGGCGGTGGTGGCCTGGGCGTTGGCCAGGGCGAGGTGGTGTGCGGAGACGTCGTGGAGTTCGCGGGCGATGCGCATGCGTTCCTCGGCGACGCGGTGCCGGGCCTCCTCCTCGCGGGTCCGTTCGGCGTACTCGGCGCGGGCGTGCACCGACTCCAGGTAGGCCCTGCGGAAGCGGGCGGTGGTGCCCAGGGCGGCGGGCAGGAGGAGCCAGGCGACGGGGCCGATCACATTGAGGGCCAGGGAGTCCGTGGCGGGCTCGGCGACCAGGGCGGATCCGGCCACGAGGATCACCGCGGCGAGGGTGACGTTGCGGGTGGTGGTGCGTTCGGTGTGCCCGGCCAGGGAGTACAGCGCGACCATGAGGGGGGCGAGGAGCAGGGCGGTCATCACGTAGCCGGCCAGGGCCATGCCTGCGGCGCACGCGAGCGCGACGGCGGTGACGGGGAGGGGGTGGGTTCGGCGCCACAGGAGCGCGGCGCAGGAGGGGGCGGCCAGGAGGACGCACGGCCACCACTGGGCGGGGGTGGTCATGTCGGAGACGCCGTACATGCTGCCGGGGAAGGCGGCGGCGAAGAGGAGCAGGGCGATCGTTGCGTCGACCGTACGGGGGTCGCGCTGCCGGGGGGTGGTCATCGTGCGGCCTGGTGCTTCCTGTCGGGTGTGGTGACCATGGTGCCCGAGCGGCGAGTGCCCGGCGGAGCGGTGAGCGCTCCGCCGGGTGTGTGGTTTCTCGGGTGTGTGGTTCGTCGGCTGCGGGCCGGTGGGGGCTTGTCGCGCCCCGCGGCGGAGCCGCAGATCGATACAGCCCCGCGCCCCTACGGGGCGCGCCGCTCAGTGGGCGGGGAGATCCACTCGCTCCCCCTCCTCGATCGATTCAGCCTTGCTGACCGCATCGTGGGTCAGGGCGTGGCCCTCCACATCCACCTGGGGTACGAGTCGTTCCAGCCAGTGGGGCATCGTCCAGGCGCGTTCTCCCAGCAGGGCCAGGACCGCCGGGACGATGGTCATTCGTACGACGAACGCGTCGAACAGTACGGCGATGGCCATGCCGAAGCCGATCATCTTGATGAGGGTCTCGCTGACGCCGATGAAGCCGGAGAACACCGAGATCATGATCACCGCGGCGGCGACGACCACGCGGGCGCTGTGGCGGAAGCCGGAGACGATGGCCTGGCCGGGGTGTTCGCCCTGGAGGTGGGCTTCCCGGATGCGGGTGACGAGGAAGACCTCGTAGTCCATGGCCAGGCCGAAGACGATGCCGACCATGACGATCGGCATGGTGTTCATGATCGGGCCGGTCTGGTCGACGCCCAGCAGTCCGGCGAGCCAGCCCCACTGGAAGACGGCGACGACGGCGCCCAGGGCCGCGAGCACCGACAGCAGGAATCCCAGGGCAGCCTTGAGCGGAACCAGTACCGAGCGGAACACGATCAGGAGCAGCAGGAACGCCAGGCCGACCACGAGGCCGAGGTACGGCACCAGGGCGCCCTGGACCTTCTGGTCGCTGTCGATGTTGCCCGCCGTACTGCCGCTGACCATGAACGTCGCGTCGGTGGCCTTCTCGATGGCCGGGCGGTCGTCGCGCAGGGTGTGGATCAGGTCGACGGTCCGCTCGTCGGTGGGTGCGGTGGCCGGGGTGGCGGAGAAGATCGCGGTGTCTCCCGCCTCGTTGAAGCTCGGCGTCGAGACGGACACGACACCGTCGACGGCACCGATCTCCCGGGCGGTCGCGGCCACGGCGGCCTTGGGGTCGTCGGCCGTACTGGCGTCCACGACGATGGTCAGCGGACCGTTGAAGCCGGGGCCGAAGCCCTTGGCCAGGTCGTCGTACGCGCGGCGTTCGGTCGTCGAGGTCGGCTTGGACTCGTCGCCCGCCGTGCCCAGGTGGAGCTGCGCCGCGGGGAGGGCGATCACGCCCAGGGCCGCGACCGCCACCAGGAGTACGGGCAGGGGACGGTGGACGATCAGGCGGGCCCACCGGGTGCCCATGTTCGGCTTGTCCTCGTCGGCGTCCGGGCGTGCACCGGACCGGCGTACCGAGCGTGCCAGGACCGCCCGGGGAAAGATCCCGAGCATGGCCGGGATCAGGGTCACCGCGACCAGTACCGACAGGGCCACCGTGCCGGCCGCCGCCAGTCCCATCTGGGTCAGGGTCGGGATGCCCACGACGGACAGCCCGGCCAGACCGATGACGACGGTCAGGCCCGCGAACACCACCGACGATCCGGCCGTGCCCACGGCCACGCCCGCCGCGTCCTCGGGGGCGAGGCCCCGGGCGCGTTCCTCGCGGTAGCGGGAGACGATGAACATCGCGTAGTCGATCCCGACCGCCAGGCCGAGCATCAGCGCGAGTGTGCTGGTGGCGCTGGACAGGCCCAGCGCGCTGCTCAGGGCGAGGATGGTCGCGGTGCCGATCCCGACGCCGATCAGCGCGGTCAGCAGCGGCAGCCCGGCCGCCGCCAGCGATCCGAACGTGAGCAGCAGGACGACGGCCGCCACCACGACGCCGACCAGCTCGGTCGCACCGCCCGAGGGCTGGGTCGCCAGTACCGAACCGCTGACCTCGACCGTCAGGCCCGTGTCCCGGCCCGCCTCGACGGCCTGCTCCAGGTCCTGCTTCGCGGCGTCGCTGACGTCCTTGGCCTTCACCTCGAACGTGACCGACGCGTACGCCGTCGATCCGTCCTCGCTGACCGTGTCCGCCTCGAACGGGTCGGCGGCGCGGACGACCTGGTCGACCTTGGCGACCCGGCCCACGACCTCGTCGACGACCGTACGGTTTCCCTGGTCGGTGAGCTTCTGGCCGTCCGGCGCCACGAACACGATCTTCGCGCTCGCGCCCTCGGCGCTGCTGCCGACGCTCACGCCCGGGAAGCGCTGCTCGATGAGGTCGAACGCCCGCTGCGACTCCGTACCCGGCATCGAGTAGGAGCCGTCCGGTGCGGCGGGTGCCAGCGCCGACGCCGTTCCGGCGGCGACGAGCGCCACCACCCACATCAACAGGACGCGCCAGCGGCGCCGGAAGGCCAGTCGGCCCAGTCGATCGAGAAAGACAGCCACAGGAGGGTCTCCACATCCGAACTCGGGGAACCCTTCCAGGCTGTCCGCGCGGCCCCCGCCCGTCTTCGTTCGGCCGCCGGTACGCCCCTACTGCATGCGCAGTAGCCGTAGCCGTAGCGGTAGCCGCGCTCAGAGGTGGAGTCGGCCGGTGAGCATCGCCATGGCCAGTTCGACCCGTGAGCCGTGGCCCGTGTGGGAGAACAGTCTCGACAGCCGTCCCTCGACGCTCTTCTCGCTGGTGCGGAGGATCTTGGCCATCTCCTTGTTGGTCAGGCCCTCGGAGACGAGTACGGCGAGCAGCCGCTCGTTCTCCTCCGCGGTGGCCTGCCGCCCCGGCACGGTCACTCCGTACGTGCGCATGAGGGGGCGCAGCCAGAAGCGGGGCATCAGCGCGTCCAGTTCGCCGAGCATGGCGTACGTGTCCCGCACCATCGCCGGATCGCCCATGCCGTAGCGGATCAGGTGAGCCAGTACGGCGCACTCCTCCTGGAGCTGCTGCCGCTGCTGGGCCAGGTGTCTCGCGGCCCGTGCGGCGCCATGGTCCCTGTGCACGGCCGCGTGCAGGACGAGGCGGGTCATCTCGGCCCGGTCGGTGCCCAGCCTGCGGGCGACCACCTCGGCCTTCGCCAGGCACTCCGTCAGGACCTCGGGCCTGCCGACGTGCGTCGCGACGTCGGCCACCCGCAGCCACAGCAGGTCGGTGCCCGCCAGCACGCCGTCCGCCTCGGCGCGGGACACGGCCGCCCGCAGCAGCGACCGGGCCTGTCCGGCCTCTCCCCTGACCAGGTCGCACAACGCCTGTGCGGAATCGAGCAGATGGGGCAGCATCGGCTGTCTGGCACGGGCCAGCGCGAGGAGTTCGCGGGCCCGGGTGAGCCTGCCGCCGCACACCAGCTGGACCGCCGCGTGGTGGTACATCGCGCTCTGGACGGCGTCGCAGGTGTGCACGCCGGTGACCGCGCTCCGGCGGGCCAGGTCCATCGCCTCCCGGGGACGCCCCCGGTGGAGGGCGATGAGCATCCGGCTGGGCAGGCCCAGCTGTCCCGGGGTACGTCCCGTGTCGGCGAGGAGTTGTTCGGCCCGGCGGATCTCGCCGAGCGTCAGCAGCTCGCCGACCCGGGAGTGCACCTCGGCGGCCGTGACCCCTCCTGCGCGGTGGCGGGCGGGCAGGGTGGCCGTGCTGCGGTCCGTGCCGTCCCTGTCGCCCAGCCACAACTCCGCCGTCGCGACGAGGAATTCGGCCCTCCATTCGGCCAGACCGCGCTCGTCGTGGCGCCGGACCGCCCCCAGCAGGTCGCGGACCTCACGCCAGCGGCCGAGCAGCAACAGGGCGCATCCGCGGGTGAGGGCACGCTCCAGCGGTCCGGCCGGGCCGTGGCCCTGGAGGGTGCCGTCGGCCGCGATCTTCTCCAGGGTGGCGAGTTCGCCGGCCCGGTACAGGGCGGCCAGGTGCGCGAAGCAGACGTCGAGGAGCTGGTCCGGGCGCAGGGTGGCGCGATGGGCCCGCAGGACGAGCCGCAAGGAGTTCAGCCCCTCCTCGGGTCTGCCCTGCGCCAGACAGATCTTGGCGTGCTCCAGCAGCAGGCGGGGCCGCTCCACCGGGTCCGCGGTCAGTTCGGCGGCCGCGCGCAGCCACCGTACGGCGCGGTGGTCGTCGTACGCGTCGCCGTTGTGGCGTGCCAACCGCTCGGCGGCGGCGAGCAGTTCGGCTCTGGCCCGCTCGGGGTCCACCAGCCGTCCGGCGGCGGCGAGCTGCTCGGGGAGGTAGCCGGGGTCGGCGCAGCGCGCGGTGCCCTGCCACAGCGCGGAGACGGCGATCCGGGCCAGGCTCCGGCGCTCGTAGGGGCCGAGCGACGCCCCGGCGGCGGCCCCGGCCAGTGGCAGCCGGTACTCCCAGGCGGAGTCCGACCGGCGGTAGCGCAGTACGCCGGCGTCGGCCAGCCGCGCGAGCAGGTCGCGGGCTTCCCGCTCGGTGACCGAGGTGACCGAGGTGACCGACAGTGCCTCGGCCACCAGGCGTGGCACGGCCTCACCCAGCGGGCCCAGTACGGCCACGGCTTTGGCGGCCTCCCAGGAGCGGCCGTTCGTCTCGCGGACGGGCAGCACCAGTTCGCCGATGGTGGACGGGCACGCGCAGGGGCCGCCGCTGACGAGATGGGCGTGCCGGTCGACCACCCGGACATGGCCCTGGTCCCGGGCGGTCCTCAGCACCGCGCGAGCCGCTGCGGGCCAGCCCCGGGTGAGGGCCCACAGCCAGGCGACCAGCGCCGGCTCGGCCCTGGCCTCCAGTTCGGCGGTGATCATGGCGCCGAGCCGGCGGGGTGACAGCGGGCGCAGGTTCACGTGGTGGACCAGACCGTCCTTCCGCAGCCGGCCGGTCACGGCGGCGAACGCGGCGCGGGAGGCGCGGGGCACGGGCAGCGTGACGGTGCACACGCAGCGTGTGTTCGTTCCGTCCAGCTGCCGGATGACGTGTTCCAGCGAGAACAGTTCGTCCGGGGACAGGTACTGGAGATGTCTGAGCACCAGGATCATCGGGCGTTTCTCGCCTGCGGCGACACGCCGGAGCAACCTGTCGACCATGGGAATTTTCGGTGAAGAATCGTCGAAGGAAATGCGCACCATTTCCGGGGGCGGGCCGGCGGCCTTCTCCCGGAAATTCCTGTCGCGTGCCGACAACTCATCGAGAACGGAACCGAGTTCGAGCGCGGAGGGCCCGCTCACCACGACGACATTCGGAGTTCCGGGCGTGTGGACCGCCGCGACCGTTTCGACGGCTACGCGTTCGTAGGGCGGGACGCTATGCGCTGTGTGCATGAATCCTCGCTGAGCAACGGGGGTCAACCAGATGCTAACCGGCCGCGTCCTACCGGTGGTGACGACAGGGAGTGGGGCCGTGTCCGGCAGAGACGCCGAACTGTCGGCGGTCGACGAGGTGTCCGGACGCGCTCTGTTGCTGGTCGTGCGCGGACAGTCCGGCATGGGGAAAACGACCCTGCTGAAGGAAATCCACCGCACGTGGCGTTCCCGTGGCCCAGGCATCGTACGGATTCACTGCTCCGCCGCAATTCCGCGGTGGGATCTGTTCGGCGCGCGTGCGGTACTGAAAGGGTTCCGGAACGCCTTTCCCGACCTCGGGGATTCGCCGCCGGCCGATGCGATGGCGGCGGTGAACCGGCTGTGCCGGCCGGAGAGTTACGGCTCCGCCCGTGCGCGGTCCACCCTCTTCGCCGAACTGGTACGGCTTTTCGGACACCTCAGCGGGAGCGCTCCCGGCGCGGTACTGATCGACGACGTGCACGCGGCTCCCGACCCGGCGCTCATCGTGGCGGCGGCCCATCGTGTCGGCTGCACGGTGGTGGCGACGTATCGGGAGGACGGGTGGGGTGCGTGGCCGACTGGGGTGGGGGCGGGGGTGGCCTCGTTGAGCGGCTTCGCGGATCGGGTCGTCGACCTCGGTCCGCTGCCGGAGCACCGGATCGACGCCCTGCTGGCCGACGCCGCCCGCGAGCCGCTGGACGCGGCCCTGGTACTCGCGCTGCGCGCCGCGCTGGGCCCGCTCGCCGGAAACCCGGGCACCGTCCTGGACACGTTCGAGGCGCTCCGCCTCGACGGGCGCCTCGTCCGGTTCCAGGGGCACCTGTGTCTGCGCGGCCCCGCGACCGGATTGGCGCTGCCCGTCGACCACCCTCTGGTGCGGCGGGTCGCGGAGTGCGGTGACACGGGCAGGCAGCTGCTCGCGCTGACCGCCTCGGCCGGCCGCTTCGCCATGGACGACCTGCCGGACTTCGCGGCGGCCACCGGCCACGAGCTCGGCGCCTGCGGCCACACCGTGGACCGTCTCGTGACCGTCGGAGCACTGGTCTGCGACGAGTACGGGGTCCTGCGCGTCCCCTGCCCGGCGCTGGTGCCCGCCGTACTGCCCGGCACGGCCCGGGGCGAGGCGGCCGAGGTGCACCGCGTGCTCGCCGAGCACCTGCTGCGCGGCGGGCGCGTGCCGTCGCCGGACCCGATGGTCACGGCCGAGCACATCGCGCTCGCCGGCTCGGCGCTGCCGGCCACCCCCTCCGCCGTACCGCTCCTGGAGCGCGAGGCCGCACGGGTACTGCCGACCTGCTCCACCATGGCCGCCCGCTGGTACCGGGCCGCCCTACGGCACTGCGAGCCGGGCAGCCAGGCACACTCGCGCGTCCTGGCCACCCTGTTGCCACTGCTGATGCGGATCGGCGACTACGAGGGGCTCGCTGCGGCGGTGGGGGAGGCGGTGCGCGCCGACTCGGACTCCGACGGCAACGGCAACGGTGGCGGTGGCGGTGGCGGTCGCCGACGTGCGGAGTTGGCGGCGTACGCCGCGCTGGCCGCCGTACACACCGGGTGCCCGGTGGCGGAGGGGGTGCGTGAGGGTCTGGCCGACGGCGACGGCCGGGCGGCCGGTGGAGCGACGGGCGGTGGAGCGACGGGCGGTGGAGCGACGGGCGGTGGAGCGACGGGCGGTGGAGCGGCGGCCAACGATCCGCCAGCCGGTGGACCGATGAGCGGCGAACGGGCGGCCGATAGACCCGCAGGCCGCGAACCGGCGAACGGCAAGCCTGCGGCCGATGAACCCGCAGACAGCCAACCGGCGAGCCGCGAACCGACAGCCGACAAACCCGCGGGCGGTGAACCGGCGGCCGATGAACCGGCAAGCCCCGCGCTGGAGTTCGCCGACCGCTGGTCCACCGGCCGGGAGCCGCTCCGGGCGAGCGAGGCCGGCACCGCCCTCTCCTGCCTCCACCCCGACAGCCCCTCCGAGGACGGCGCCCACGAGGCCGACCCCGACCGTTTCGGTCCCGCGGTCCGTGCACCGGAAGCCGATGAACCTGTAAGCCCCGCCCTGGAGTTCGCCGACCGCTGGTTCAGCGGGCGGGAGCCGCTCCGGGCGAGTGAGGTCGGGGCCGTCTTCTCCTGTCTCCGCCCTGGCTGGACCCCCGAGGACGGCCCGCCCGGCACGGAGGGGACGAGTGCCGACCGGCTCGATCCGGTCGGCCTCTTCCGGCAGGTGGTCGGGGTGGCGGGCTACGGTGAACCGGTCACCGGGCCGCTGGCCGCGTACGCGCGGATCGTGCGGGACTATCGGGACGGGGACTGGGCCGGGATCCCGTCCGGGGCCCGTGCGCTCGAGCTGGCGGGGCCGTACCGGACCCCCGTTCACCGTGCCGTGCGGCTGATCGCCGCGGAGGTGTACTCGACCGTGGGTGACTTCGAGCGGAGTGCCGCTTGGCTGGAGCTGGAGCTGGGGCTGGGGTTGGGGCTTGCGGGGGGCGACTGTCCGTTTCCCGCGCTGCGCACCTGGGCCGCCATGGGGCTCGCCTACCGGACCGGGCAGTGGGAGCGTTGCCGGGAACTGGGGTGGGCCTTCTGCGAGGAGCCGGTGGAACGGGCCGCCGAGGGAAGCTCGGTGGGCATCGACTGGCTGCTCGTCCGGCTCGCGTTCGCGCAGTGGGGGAACGGCGGTCGCCAGGTGCTGCTGCCCCGGCTGCGTGAGCGGTCGGAACAGTGGTACGGCCGGCTCGGCGGTACCGGGCTCCAGGCCGCCTCGCTCATCGTCCGCGCCTTCGCCGAGCGCGATGTCGTCAGCGCGCACGCGGCCGTGGACATCCTGCGCGAGCACGGCGGGCGGAGCGAGCTGCTGCGGGCGTGCATGACCGTCGCGTTCCTGGCCGACGACCCGCGTCCCTGGCACCAGGAGGCCCACGACATCGCCCGGAGCCTCGGCGACGGCCTCCACCGGACGTTGATCACGGAGTCGATGCGGGCGTCCGGCACGGCTCCGGCCTGCGACGACGCCGATCGTGACGGCTCGGTCGGTCTGTCCGGCCTGGAAGGACGTATCACCGCCCTGGTCGGGCGCGGACTGACCAACCGGCAGATCGGCAGGGAACTCCAGGTGAGTGAGAAGACCGTCGAGAACAACCTCACCCAGGTGTTCGCGAAGACGGGCTGCCGCTCCCGGCTGGACCTGGCCCTGGCCGTGATGGAGGGCCGTCTCACCGGGCTCCTCCGGCGTTCGTGAGGGATTCCCCCCGGGAAGCGGTCGTGCCCTCCGGCCAAGTGGACTACTCCACCAGGATGTCCGACAGAGGCGCACATCCGCCTCACAGCACGACCAGCACACACCAGCACGGAGGTACGGCACAACCCCCCACCCGGTGCCGAACGAGCCCTGGCGGCTCGCCCTCGGCCTGAGCCGGCCCCGGCGCGACGTCCACGACGCCGGCGACCGACCCATCCACGTCATCGGCGGCAACGATGTCATCCACGTCGTCGGCGTCAACGACTCGATGGGCCCCCGCGGACCCCGATCCGCCATCAACTTCTGTTCCCCACTGGGGAGTTCACCGCCGGAGCTGAGCGGAGCGGATCTCTGTCCTGCTCACGGTGGCGTGCGGCTCCTCTCGTGAGCCTCCCCCACTCCCCCACACCCCCCACTCCCCCACACCCTCGGGGCTTCCCGCCCCCCAGAAAGGAAGATCATGAAGGACCGGGCCAAGGTCGAGGACCTGCTCGTGACGTCGGATCTGCAGGTGCAGACCTCGGAGACCGCGTGGAAGCACGTCCACGCCGAGTACGTCGACATCATCGACGACATCCTGGCGACGCTGGCGCCGAGCGGCCCCTACGCGTACACCGTCAGCCCCTCGGTCGAGGAGGGCAAGGAACTCCCGACCCAGCGCATCGTCACCACGTTCGAGGAGATCGCCGCGTCCTACCGGGGCATGCACCGGTATGCCGCCGTGGTGGCGATCCGTCCCGTGGCCGAGATCAACTCCTCCTGGTACACGTTCGTCAGCGGCCGGGGCCGCGGGCGCCTCAAGACGACCGGTGAGGAGAGCGAGCGGCCGGTCGTCGTGATCTTCCCGACGATGGGCTCCGAGGGCATCACCGGCGAGCTGTTCTGGGGCAGGACCCAGCAGGACAGCATGCCGGGTGACCCGGCCGACGGGGTGCTGGCCAGCCGGTACTCCGTGGCCGAACTGCACGGGACGCTGCTCGACGCGTACCGCAAGGGCGATGTCGACGCGATCGTCGAGAAGGCGCACCCCGAGATCCAGGGGGGTGTGCGTGACTACGTGTCGCATTCCGGGACCCTGCCCGAGATGCACACCAAGGACGATCTGCGGGCCCACCTCGAAGCCTTCTACGACGCGTACTCCGTCCGCTCGATCGAGGTCGTCCAGCGGCACTTCGACGACTGGTTCTTCTTCCACGAGCTGCGGTGGACGGTCGAGGCACGACAGGGCGCGAACTCCGGGCAGAGCTTCCGCTACCACACCGCCGAGTACGCCGAGGTGTCGGCCGCCGGGCTCGTCGTCGCCCACATCGGCCACGGGACGGACCAGATCAGGCTCGGCCGCCGACCGTAATACCCCGATATCCACCTGCATCACCTGCATCTCCTGCATCACCTGATATTCCACCCCTCTGACCGGGGGCGCCCTGAGCGGGGGTGCCCCCACCGCGCCGCGTCCCGTGGGGACGGGGAACGGCGCTTCCTTCGGGCCCGGCGGCCGGGGCGACCCATGTCCCGCCGCCGGGTCCGAGGCAGACCGAGCCGGCCGAGAAGGAGCACCCAGCATGAGCACCGGCCTTGAAGGACACAGCGTCATCGTCACCGGTGCCGGGTCGGGCGCCGGCCGGGCCACGGCCGTACGGTTCGCGCGAGAGGGCGCGTACGTGCTGGTCGCGGACGTGAGACGGGCGGGTGCCGAAGACACCGTCAAGGCCGTCGCGGACGTGGGCGGCACAGCCCTCGCGGTCGTCGGCGACCTCAGCGACCAGCAGATCGTGCACCGGGTCGTCGACACCGCCGTCGAAGCCTTCGGTGGCGTGGACGTCCTTGTGCACAGCGCCGCGATCCTGGACCGGATGTCGGTCGTCAGCGAGACCGACGACGCCGAGTGGTACCGCGTCATCGAGGTCAACCTGACGGCACCGTTCCTGCTGACCCGCGCCGTGCTGCCGCACATGATGGCCGAGGGGCACGGCTCGATCGTCTTCACGGCGGCCGAGGCCGGTCTGCGCGGCAGCATCGCCGGGGCCGCCTGCACCGCCGCCAAGCACGGCGTCCTCGGCCTGGTCAGGTCGCTCGCCGTGACCTACGTCGGCGTCGGCGTCCGTACGAACGCCATCGCCCCCGGCGGCACCGGGCCCGACCTCTCGGTCGCCGCCCGGCCCGAGACCCACGGCGACAACGTCCTCGCTCCCCGGTTCGGCGGCATCGGCCGTATCGCCACCGCCGAGGAGCAGGCCGCCGCCATCGTGTTCCTCGCCTCCGACGCCGCCGCCCACATCAACGGCACCGTCCTGCCCGTCGACGAGGGCTGGACCGCCGCCTGACGGCCGGACCGTCCGCCCTCGACTCCCGCGAAACCAGCAGTTCCAGAAAGCGAGTTCCTCATGGCCACGATGAAGTCCGAACCGGCCGGCGAGTCCGGCGAAGCGGGCGGCGAAGCGGGCGCCGATGTCGCCGGGCTGGTGGCGGTGCTGGCCTTCGCCGGGATCGTCGTGTCGCTGATGCAGACCCTGGTCATCCCGATCCTCCCCTCACTGCCCAGGCTGCTCGACGCGTCGGCGTCGAACACCGCCTGGGCGGTCACCGCCACGCTGCTCGCCGCCGCCGTCGCCACCCCGGTCGCCGGCCGGCTCGGCGACATGTACGGCAAGCGCCGCATGCTGCTGGTGAGTCTCGCCCTGCTGGTGACCGGTGCGGTCGTGTGCGCCCTCAGCGACTCCCTGGTCCCGATGATCGTCGGCCGTGCCCTCCAGGGGCTGGCCGCCGCCGTCGTCCCGCTCGGCATCAGCGTCATGCGGGACGTACTGCCGGCCGAGCGGCTCGCCGCGTCGACCGCGCTGATGAGTGCCTCGCTGGGCATCGGCAGCGCTCTCGGCCTGCCCGCCGCCGCCTTTCTCGCCGACCGGTTCGACTGGCATCTGCTCTTCTGGGCCTCCGCCACGCTCGGTACCCTCGCCGCCGTACTCGTCACGGTCGTCGTGCCCGAGTCCACGGTCCGTACCGGCGGACGCTTCGACCTGGTCGGCTCGCTCGGGCTGGCGGCCGGTCTGGTCTCCCTGCTGCTGGCCGTCTCCAAGGGCGGCGACTGGGGCTGGGCCAGTCCCGCCACGCTCGGCCTGTTCACCACCGCGGTCCTCGTCCTGCCGGCCTGGGGCCTCTACGAGCTGCGCACCGACCAGCCGCTGGTCGACCTGCGGACCACCGCCCGCCGTCAGGTGCTGTTCACCAACCTCGCCTCGGTGGCGTTCGGTTTCTCGATGTTCGCGATGTCCCTGGTGCTGCCGCAGGTGCTCCAGCTGCCCGAGGGCACCGGGTACGGCCTGGGCAAGTCCATGCTGGCCGTCGGTCTGGTCCTGGCTCCGCAGGGCCTGGTGATGATGACGATGTCCGCCGTGTCGGCACGCCTGACCAGGGCCAAGGGCCCGAAGACCACGCTGATGTGCGGCGCCGTCATCGTCGCCTGTGGCTACAGCCTGAGCCTCGTGCTGATGTCCGAGGTCTGGCACATCACGCTGATCGCCTGCACCATCGGCGCGGGCATCGGCTTCGCCTACGGCGCCATGCCCGCGCTCATCATGGACGCCGTACCCGCCTCGGAGACGGCCGCCGCCAACAGCCTCAACACGCTGATGCGGTCGCTCGGTACGTCCTTCGCCGGGGCCCTCGCCGGTGTCGTCCTCGCCCGGATGACGACCGACTTCGGCGGCTATCCGCTGCCCGCCGAGAACGGCTTCAAGGTCGTCATGGCCATCGGCGCGGGCTCAGCCGTCCTCGCCTTCGCCGTCGCCTCCTTCATTCCCCGCCGGAACACCACCGCGCAGGAGGGGCCGGCGGCCGACGGCCCGGCGGAGGCCGCGGAGGTCAGCCGGGCGAAGGCCTGAGGCATCGCGCGCACGGCTCCCCGCGGTCGCCGTCGGCGGAGGATCCCCACCGACCCCGACCCAGACCCCGACCTGACCCCGCCCCCGGCGCCGAAGGGAACGAGCTCGTGACCAGGACCAGGACCGTCGTCCTCAGCAGAGCCCTGCTCAAGCTCAAGACCGTCCGGCCGAGGGCACGGCTCGTCGAGCCGGTACTCGTCGAGCCGGCCGCGACCCGGGCGGGGGCCGTCGCGGCGCACAGCGCCGAACTGCGCCGTATCGAACGGGACCTGCACGACGGCACCCAGGCCCGGCTGGTCTCGCTGTCCCTGCGGATCGGCCTCGCGCAACGTGCGTACGACCGCGATCCACAGGTCGCGCACCGGCTGCTGGAGGACGCACAGGAGCAGGCCCAGGAGGCGCTGGCGGAACTGCGGCACATCGTGCGCGGCATCCACCCGCCGATCCTCACCGACCGGGGGCTGGTCGGCGCGGTGCGGGCGCTCGCCGCGAGCAGCGGACTCGACGTCACGATGCGCGTGGACGGCCTGGAGGACAGGCCGGGGTCCGGACCGCGGGTGCCGGCCGCGGTAGAGGCGGCCGCGTACTACGTCGTGGCCGAAACACTGGCGAACGCCGCCGGGCACGGAACCCGACGGGCCTCGGTCCGGCTTGCGCGAGTGGGTGCCCGGTTGAGGGTCGTCGTACGGGCCGAGGGGAGGGGAGGTACGGAGGAGGCCGACGGCCCGTGTCCGCTGGGGGTCCGCCGCAGGGTCGCCGCGCTGGCCGGGACGGTGACCGTGACCGGCCCCACCGGGGGCCCGACCGTCATCGAGGTGGAACTGCCGTGCGTGTGGTGACCCGAGCCGGGGAGACGTTCTGGTCAACCGGGCAGTGAGCGGTACGCCGCAGGGTCGCCGCGCACGCCCGGACGGTGACCGTGACCTGAGCCGGGGAGACGTCAGCCGTGCAGTGAGCGGTACGCCGCTACCGCACCGGGGTGCAGGGGGATGCCGCCCGTGCCGATCAGGCTGCCGACGTCCAGGAACTGGGTGCCGACGGCGTTGTCGGGGACGAGGGCGGTGGCGCGGAGGACCAGCAGGCGGGTCAGCGCGTCGGCGACGGCGCGGGGCAGGTCGGGGCGGCACACCAGCAGGTTGGACACGCCGATGGTGGCGACTCCGCCCGCTGTCCGGTACGCGCTCTGCGGCAACGACACCTCCTCCAGACCGGAGCCGGCCAGGCCGTCGCGGCCACCGAGCCCGGGCAGCAGACCGGCCAGCGGCAGGAACCGCAGGCCGGGGCGTACGTCGAGACCGGAGAGGACGGGCAGGGGCACACCGCCCGCGACCAGCAGGGCATCGACCGACCCCGCCCGCATCGCGTCGGCCGCGTCGGCCAGCGGGAGGTGCCGTACGGGGACGTCGGCCCCGGGGGAAAGGCCCGCGGCGTGCAGGATCCGTTCGCCGAGCACGGCCGCGCCGGACCCGACCGCGCCGAGCGAGACGGTACGCCCGGCCAGGTCGGACACCGCACGCACGGGCGAGTCGGCGCGGACGACGAACTGGAGATAGGTCTCGTACACCCGGCCGATCGCCCGCAGGGGCACCGGGCGCGGGAAGAGGGCGGTGCCCTGGGCCTCCCGCGCGGTGTCGGTGAGGACCAGGGCGAGATCGGCGCGACGGTCGCGCAGCAGCTCGATGTTGGCGACACTGCCCGCGGTGGTGCGGACACTGCACCGCAGGCGGGGATACGCCGTTTCGATCTCCGCCGCGAGGAGGCGGCCGAACGCCTCGTAGAACGCCGTCGGTTCCCCCGTCGCGAACCGCAGAACACCACTCGGCCCGGGACGCTGCCGTGAGACGTCGCCGGTGAGTGCGCCGCCGAGCACCGCGGCGGCTGCCGTGCCTAGGGCGGCGTGGAGGAGGGTGCGGCGGTCGACGGGGAGGGGACGGGTACGGGGATGGGCACGGGTCATCGCGCACCACCGTGCGGGTTCCCCGGGACGGTGGTCCCGGGGAGGCCCGGGCCGAAGTCGGTGCTGGCGCTGGCGCTCGTGCGGGGACCGGTGCTCGTACCGGAGCCGGAGCCGGTGCCGGGAGCGGGAGCGCCCCGCCCCACCGCCGACCGACAAGCCCCGACGCGCCCGTTCACCACGCACCCCCGGCGCCGCAACCGGCGCCGCCACCGCCACCGCCGCGGACACCGTCCGCCCCGTCGGACTCCGCCCGCGGCACAACCACCCTCGCCCGCAACCCCCGTGGCCGCGCCGCCTCCAGCTCCAGTCGGCCTCCTCGCCCCGCCAGCAGCTGTTCGGCGATGGCCAGCCCCAGCCCCGTACCCGCTGTGCCTTCGTGCCGTTGGCGGCCCGCGCGCCAGAATCTTGTGGTGGCCAGGGCTAGTTCCTCTGTGGCGAGGCCGGGGCCGTCGTCCGTCACCGTGAGGACTGTGACGGGGCCTTCGGTCGTGCAGCTCAGGGTGATCTCGGCGCCCGGGCCCGCGTACTTGATCGCGTTGTCCAGCAGGATGTCCGTGATCTGGGCGAGTTCGCGGTCCGTGCAGGCTGCCGGGGACGGGGACAGGGACGCCTGAAGGGTCAGGTGGGCTCCGGCGCCGTGGGCTACCGGCTCCCACAGGCCGTACTGGGCCAGCGCCACCGCCGCCGCGTCGCAGCTCGCGTCCGAGTCGTCGGTCACCGTCAGTTCGCCCGCCCGGTGTTCGGCCGTGGCGAGGGCCAGCATGTCGTCGAGGAGGGTTTCCAGGCGGTCCAGCTCGGTGGTGACCCCCGTGTACGTGCGGTCTGCGGACGCGGGGAGGTGGGTGTGCAGCGCGTCGACGCGGAGCCTGAGCGCCGCCATGGGGTTGCGCATCTGGTGGGACGTGTCGGCGACGAGCCTGCGCTGCTGCTCCAGGGCCGCCGTGACCGTACGGGCCATGCGGTTGAAGCCGGTCGCGAGCTGGCGCAGTTCGGGCGGGCCGCCGGCCCTGGTCTGTTCCGGCGGGAGGCCGGCCGCGAGTTGCCCGACCGCCCGGTCGAGGCGGCGCAGTGGACTGACCACCCATCCTGTCGCCGCCCGGGCCAGGACCGTACAGGCGACGGCGACCAGGGCCGTACCGGCGAGGACGAGTGCCCAGCGGCGGGTGATGTCGTCCGCCGCGGTGCTCACCGAGGCCCGCAGGACGACCGCCCCGGAGACCCGGGTGCCCGTGCCGGCCGGCTCGGCGAACATACGGGACCCCCGTGACCAGGGACGCAGCGCGCCCCCGGGATGCTCGGCCTGGTTGCGCAGCGCCGCGTCGAGCAGCCGGGCCACGGCGGGGTCGGCGGCCCGCATGCCGCCGGTCTGGACGACCGGGCTGCGGTGGGTGTCGATGACGACGAGGGGTTCCCCGTACAGCTGGGTGTAGCGCCGCGCCTCGGCGACGACGGCCGAGGTGTCGCCGGTCGCCGCGGCCTGGTCCATGAGGGACGCGAAGCGGTCGAGGTCGGCACTGCGGGCGAGGACCAGCTGCTGGGTGCGGTCGGACGCGGTGAACAGCAGCAGCGGTACGGCGAACGCTGCCACCGCGATCACGACGAACAGCAGGAGCGCTGCCTGGACCCGGGTGCGCACGCCTCGGCCTCTCAGCTCTCGTGGTCCCCGAAGCGGTAGCCGAAGCCCCGGATCGTGGTGAGCAGCTCGGGGCGGCGCAGTTTGGCGCGCACCTGGGTGAGGTGGACGTCCAGGGAGCGGGACACGGTGTGGGAGGCGTCGCCCCACACCTCGTCCAGCAGCTGCTCGCGGCTGACCGCGGTGCCCGCGCGCCCGGCCAGCACGGCGAGGATGGCGAACTCCTTGGCGGTCAGCTCGACCTCCGCCCCGCCGACCCGGACCCGGTGTGCGTCGAGGTCCACCTCCACGTCGCCGGCGCGGACCGTCCGTACGGCGGAAGAGACCTTCGCCGCGCGCCGTCTGGTGACGGCGTCGATGCGGGCCAGCAGTTCGGCGAGACGTACCGGCTTGACGAGGTAGTCGTCGGCGCCGAGCCGCAGTCCGCGTACGACGGAGCGCTCGTCGCCGCGCGCGGTGAGGACCACGACCGACATGTCGCTCACGGCCCGCAGGGTGCGCAGCACGTCGAGACCGTCGGTGTCGGGCAGGCCCAGGTCGAGAAGGAGCAGGTCGGAGCTGCGGTGGTAGGTCAGTACGTCCCTGCCGTAGCGGACGCGTCTGGTGACGTGACCGTGGTCGTACAGGACCTCGACGAGCGCCGCGGCCACGCCGTCGTCGTCCTCTGCCAGCAGTATCTGCATCCTTCCCCGCCTCCTTTCGGCCGCTCCCTGACACCTCCGTCCGCCGAATGTAGACCACACCGGCCGCGCGCCCGCCGGAGTGTTAAGGGGAGGTTAGTTCTGCGTTCGGTCCTCTCCCCCGGGGGTGCGGGGCGGGGTCAGGCTGCACGGCACCCAGCACAGCCTGAGAAGGACGCCGTAATGATCATTGACTGTCACGGTCACTACACGACCGCCCCGCCGGCCCTGGAGGCGTGGCGCGATCGGCAGATCGCCTCCCTCACCGACCCCTCGGCCACTCCCGCCCGCACCGATCTGCGCATCGGCGACGACGAACTGCGCGAGACCATCGAGCCGAACCAGCTGCGGCTGATGGACGAACGCGGCATCGACGTGACGGTCTTCTCGCCCCGCGCTTCGTTCATGGCCCACCACATCGGGGACTTCGACACCTCGGCCACCTGGGCGGCGATCTGCAACGAACTCTGCTACCGCGTCAGCGAGTTGTACCCGCAGCGCTTCGCACCCGCCGCGATGCTCCCGCAGTCGCCCGGCGTCGACCCCGCCACCTGCATCCCCGAACTCACCCGCTGTGTCGAGGAGTTCGGCGCCGTGGCGGTGAACCTGAACCCCGACCCCTCGGGCGGCCACTGGACCGCGCCGCCGCTCACCGACCGCTCGTGGTACCCGCTCTACGAGAAAATGGTGGAGTACGACATCCCGGCGATGGTCCACGTCAGTACGAGCGTCAATCCCGCCTTCCACACCACCGGCGCGCACTATCTCAACGCCGACACCACGGCGTTCATGCAGCTGGTCCAGGGCGACCTGTTCGCCGACTTCCCGACCCTGCGCTTCGTCATCCCGCACGGCGGCGGCGCGGTGCCGTACCACTGGGGCCGGTTCCGGGGACTCGCGATGGCGCTCGGGAAGCCTCCGTTGGAGCAACACGTCCTGGGCAACGTCTACTTCGACACCTGCGTGTACCACCAGCCCGGCTCGGACCTCCTCTACGAGGTCATCCCGGCCCGCAACATCCTCTTCGCCTCGGAGATGATCGGCGCGGTCCGCGACATCGACCCGTGCACAGGGCACCACTTCGACGACACGCGCCGCTACGCCGAGGCGGCGAAGCTGCCCCCGGACGACCTGGCGGCGATCCAGGAGCACAACGCCCGCGCGGTGTACCCCCGCCTGGACGCGCTGCTGAAGCGCCAGGGCCGGTGAGCGAGATGAACATGCTCTCTCCTAAGAGTCCCAACTGGCTGGACTGGTACGAGGATCCGTCCAAGCCAACCTTCCAGCTCCCGCCCGGGACCGTCGACGCGCACTGTCATGTCTTCGGCCCGCAGGCCGAGTTCCCCTTCGCGCCGGAGCGGAAGTACACGCCCTGCGACGGCGGCAAGGACGAACTGTTCGCGCTCCGCGACCACTTGGGCGTCGCCCGGAACGTCATCGTGCAGGCCACCTGTCACGGCGCGGACAACAGCGCCATGGTCGACGCCGTCCGGGCGGCCGGCGGCAGGGCGCGCGGCATCGCGACCGTCCGCCCGGACATCACCGAGGGCGAGCTGCTCGCGCTCGACGCGGCGGGCGTACGCGGGGTGCGGTTCAACTTCGTACGGCGGCTGGTCGACGCCTCGCCCGAGGACGACCTGCGCACGATCGCGAGGAAGGTCGCCCCGCTGGGCTGGCACGTCGTCCTGTACTTCGAGAGCGTCGATCTGCCCGAACTGGAGGGATTCTTCGGGGAGTTGCCCGTTCCGCTGGTGGTGGACCACATGGGCCGCCCGGACGTGACCCAGCCCGTGGACGGGCCGCAGTTCACCCGGTTCCTGCGCTTCGTCGACGCCAACGACGTCTGGGTGAAGGTGAGTTGCCCAGAGCGCCTCAGCGTGACCGGGCCCCCGGCCCTGGACGGCGAACGGCACGCCTACACCGACGTCGTCCCCTTCGCCCGCCGCGTCGTCGAGGAGTTCCCCGACCGGGTGCTGTGGGGCACCGACTGGCCCCACCCCAACCTGACCACCCATATGCCGGACGACGGCCTCCTCGTCGATCACCTGCCGCACATCGCGGTCACCGACGAGCAGCGGCACAAGCTCCTGGTCGCCAACCCGATGGGCCTGTACTGGCCCGGCGAGGACTTCTGACATGACAACCTCCGACACGACACCTTCTGGCGCGACACCTTCTGGCATGGCTCACGCGAACGCGCTGAACCGGCTGGACCGGCTTCCCGTCTCCCGGTTCCACAAGGTCACCCTGCTCGCCGTCGCGTTCGCCTATTTCTTCGAGTTCGCGGACATCAACAGCTTCGCCACCACCGCCCCGAAACTGATCAAGCTGTGGGGCATCACGGTCGACCAGATCGCCTACGTCACCTCCCTCTCGTTCGTCGGCATGTTCGTCGGGGCGATCGTCGCCGGGTCCATCTCCGACCGGTGGGGCCGTAAGCGGGCCCTGCTCTGGACGACGCTGTTCTTCGGCGTCTTCTCGTTCGCGGCGGCCTTCTCCTGGGACCTCGTGTCCCTCGGCGTGTTCCGCGTCCTGACCTCGGCGGGTCTGTCGGCGATGACCGTCGTGGGGGTCGTCTACATCAACGAGATGTACCCGTCGGCGATCCGCGGCAAGTTCCAGGCGTACGCCATCGTCATCGGCATCTGCGGCACGCCCGTCACCAACCTCATCGCCAGCGCGGTCGTCCCGCTCAACGACTGGTCGTGGCGGCTGGTCTACGTCTGGGGCTCGCTGGGCATCCTGCTCGTCCTGTTCACCCGGCACCTCAAGGAGTCACCGCGCTGGCTGGAGAGCAGGGGCGAGCACGCCAAGGCGGACGCGGTCCTGAGGGAGATCGAGGCGAGCGTCGCCGCGGAGCACGGCCCCCTCGCCGAGCCCGCACCCCCGGTCCCCGAGACCCCGTCGGCGAAGGCGCCGCTCCGCCTGCTCCTCCAGAAGAAGTACCTGTACCCCACCCTCCTCCTCACCGTCCTGTGGATGACACAGACCATCGGCTTCTTCGGCTACTCCAGCTGGGCGCCCACGCTGCTGGCCAAGGAGGGCTTCAGCGTCGAGAAGTCCGTCTTCTACGTCGCCCTGACCACGGTCGGCGCACCGCTCGGCTGCTATCTGGCGTCCCTGGTCACCGACCGGTTCGAACGCAAGTGGTGCCTGGTCGCGTTCGGCACGGTGATCGCGGGCTGCGGCCTGCTGTACGGGCTCACCTTCAACCCGGCCCTCATCATCGTGTTCGGCTTCCTGGTGAACCTCTTCGAACGCGGCTACACGGCCCTCGCCTACGCCTACTCCCCCGAGCTGTTCGACACCCGCAGCCGCTCCCTGGGCACGAGCGTCTCGTACGGCCTCGGCCGCCTGTCGAACGCCGCCGGCCCCCTGATCGTCGCGGCGCTCTACAACGGCCACGGCTACCAGAGCGTCTTCTACTTCATCGCCGGCACGTGGCTGGTCGGCGCGATCGTCCTGGCCGTCTTCGGCACCCGCACCCGCTCGACCCGCCTCGCCGAGGCGGAACGGCAACGGGTGGGGGTCCCCGCCTGAGACGGGGACCCCGGTCCGAGTCAATGGCGAGACGGAGCCGCTCTCCGAGAACAGGGAATCATGCGGCCGGCGTCTCGCCTGTCTCGTCCGCGACCCCCACATCCAGCAGCGCCTCGTCCGTCGAGCCCAGGAAGGCGAGGGAGTTCTTGTCGAAGACCCAGACCGTGCGGTCGTCCCGCTCCTTGAACGTCAGGCCGATGCCGGGGCGGCCGGTGTAGTCCTTGGCGTCGGGGACGACCGAGACGCCCGGGATCTTCGCGGCCGCCCGGTAGAGCGCGGCGTCGAGTTCGGGCAGGAGTGTGGCGTCGGGCAGCAGGTCACCGATCTTCTCCAGGGCCGCGCTCTGCCTGGTCTGGCCCTCACCCTTCGTGCTGGCGTAGATGTTTTTCAGGAGCGCGTCGGGGTCGGTGGGCAGCGCCTGGAGCTCGCGGTACGTGGTGACGTTCGGGTCGGGGCTCAGCCGCGTGTCGTGCGTGCCCTTGGAGTACGAGGAGAACGGGTCTCGGGGCCGGGACGGCGGACCCACCAGCACCGTGACCCGGCGCAGTCCCTCGCGCTTGCCGTCGACGGCGGTCCAACTCGCCTCGCGCAGGACCCGGATGTCGTTCTCCGAGAACTTCATGGAGCCCTGGGTGCGGACATAGATGTACTGGTCGTCCCTGACGGGCACGGACTCCTTCGTGGCGGCGACCTCGGCGATGCGATGGAGGAGGTCGACCGCGTCCGCATCTGTCGTGACCTTCTCCGACCCGTCGGCGCCCACGACTACAGCGGCGGCGACTATCGCTGCCGCCGTGGCCAGGGGTACGGCGATGGCGGCGAACCGGCGGCGGGGGGCGCGCGCTCGTCGGGCGGGCGTCGTCGCGACGTCCTGGAGTGCCGGGAGTGCCGGGAGTTCCGGGAGTTCGGGGAGTTCCGGGAGTGCCAGGGCTGTCGGCTCGGTGAGTTCTCGCATCAGGTGGTCCTCCAGCAGGTCGTGGCGGTCGTTCGTCAGGACCGGCTCGCCCGGGCTCGGCAGCAGCCTGGCCAGTTCCTCGCGCTCTTCGGGGTTCATCGGCGGTTCTCCTGAGTCGTCGACCGGGCCGTTTCGGGACGGCCATCCGGTACCTGTCCGGTGCGCGTGCCGAGTCCCGGCTTTTTCCGCTGAAGCTGCGGGGGAACATCCGCGGACGTGCGCCGGGCCAACTCCGCCTCCGACAACGTCCGTAGCCGCTGCCTCGCCCGGGCCAGCCGCGACCGTACGGTGCTCGCGGGCACGCCGAGGGCCTCGCCTGCGGCCGCGTAGCTCAGGCCCGACCAGACGCACAGGGCGAACACCTCACGCTCGGCTCTGCGCAGCCGGCCGAGCGCGGTCTGCGCGGCGGCGAGCCGCTCGGCCCTGTCCATGCGGCCGACGACGTCGTCGGCGAAGTCGGGCAGGGTGTCACGGTCCGCCGGGCGGCCGGGGAGCCGGGCGAGCGCGGCGCTGTGCCGGCGGGCGGCGCGGCGCGTGTTGCGCAGGACGTTGGTGGCGATGCCGTACAACCAGGGGCGCAGTCCGTCGCCTTCGGACGCGTCGGCGTCCGGGGCCGCCTCGGCCTCGGGTCTCAGTTTCTCCCTGAGCCGCCAGGCTTCCAGGAAAGTCAGGGACACCACGTCCTCCGCGGTGCCCCGGTCGGCCGACAGACGGGCGGCATGTCCGTAGACGGCACGGGCATGCGCGCCGAACAGTTCGGCGAAGGCTTCCGGATCGCCGGCGCGTATCCGGTCACGCAGGGAAGGTTCCACAACCAGCCCTGTCCGCTCGGCACTTGTCGTCTCTGTGGCGACGATCACAAGGGGGGTCGGCCACGGTCAACAGCGGTGCGCGTCGGCCTGCTCGCCGCCGTCCAGGGCCTGGCCCCGGACGAGGTGCCGCGGCTGATCGACGCCGCCGTCACCGCCCGCTCCCCCGGCCGACTCCCCGTCCGGCCACGTCACCGCTCCCGCAGCCCCTTCGCGATGTTCTGTACGACGACGGTCGCGAACTCCCTCGCGGAGTCGCACAGTTGGCCGGTCGGTTGTGGGGCGTACACCGTCAGTTGGAACAGTTCGGTGGTGCGGTCGCCGGACGGGTTCGTGTAGGTACGGTGCGGGGTCCGTACCGTGCAGCTGTCGTCCTCGATCTCGTTCGCCCAGTAGTAGCTCCGCGTCCCGGCGACGTCCAAGGGTGTTCCGTCGTCGGCGTCCAGGGAGTTGTCCCGGCTGAACTGGACCTCCACCTCGCGGTTGCCGTCGTCGCTCGACCAGTCGCAGGCCCAGGAACCGAAGCTGCGGTCCTGGTTGTCCGCCTCGACGCCGGGAAGCCGCTTGAGCGCGGTGGCGTCCAGCAGGGTGCAAGTGTCCAGGCGGGCAAGGGAGTTCGCCGCCGGTGACGACGAACGCCGGGGTACCGGGCCGTCGGCCAGCACGCCGACCACGTGGTCGGTGGCGGCGTCGGCCATCTCGCACGGGTCGGGCGCCACTTTGGCGAGCTGCTTCCCGATGACGCGGATCTGCTTGCCGTCGACGGTCAGGACGGCCCGCTCGCAGGCCCTCCCGTCCCGTTTGAGGGTCACGACCGTGAGGCCGCCGGTGAGGCGGGTCGACAGGACGTCGTCGAAGTCGTCCCGGTCCGAGTCGAGGTTGACCTGGACGTCCGCGTTGTCGTCACCGCCGTTGTTGCGGACGAGGACGTCGCAGCGGTCGAACTCCCCGTACTCCGGGTCGAGTACGGTGCCACCGAAGCGACCCAGCGAGGCGGCGTCGAGCAGCCCGCAGGGGTCCGCCGTACGCTCGTCGCCGATGGCACCGGCGGGCGCCGTGGCCGACGGTTTCGCGTCAGCCACGCCCGTACGACCCCCCTTGCCGCCCTCGCCCTCCGAGGCCCACGGGCCGAAGAGGACCAGCCCGGCCGTGACCGCGCCCGCCGCGACCAGCGCCACCGCCGTGATCGCCAGAGGGCGCCGGCGTCGGCGTACGGGCCGTGGCAGCTGAAGCATGAAAGGCGTGAAGTCGCCCTGGCGGCGCAGGAGTCGAGGCAGCCGGAGCGTGCGCGAGTCGAGGTCTCCTGTACGGCTGTCGTGCAACTGCTCCTGTATGTGCGGGGGCGGAGGTGCCGCGCGCGTCAGCAGCTGCTGCGCCCTGGCGGCGTCGGGCCGGCGCCGCGGCTCCACCTCCAGCAGGGCGGTGAGCGGTTCCTCCAGCGGGCCGGCCCGGTGCGCGGGCTCGATGTGCCCCTCGACGGCTCGGGCCAGGTAGGCCATGAGGTGTTCGGCCTCCCCGTACGGCGACCGGCCCTCGACCGCCATGAACAGGGAGGCGCCCAGGGAGAACACGTCGGACTTCTCGCCCGCGCGCTGCCCCTTGGCCAACTCCGGGGCCAGATACCGGGGTTTGCCGCGCACGCTGCCCGTCGTGCTGTGGGTGACGTCGCTCGTCAGGGCCCGTGAGATCCCGAAGTCGGTGAGTCTCGCGATGCCTTCGCCGGTGACGAGGATGTTCTCCGGCGTCACATCGCCGTGCACCACGCCCTCGTGGTGGGACTTCGCCAGCGCGGCCGCGATCTGGCAGCCGATCGACCCGGCCTCCTCGGGCGTGAGCGGGCCACGCTCGGTCACGATCTGGGCGAGGCTGCGCGAGGGGACGTACTCCATGATGATCCAGCAGGTGGCGCCCTCGTCGACGAAGTCGAAGACGCCCACGATGTTCGGGTGGTGCAGCCGCCCGGCGTTGCGCGCCTCGCCCATGAGCCGCCGCGCGGCCCGGTCGTCGTCCAGGCGGGCGCACTTGACCGCGACCCGCCGTTCGAGCCGCTCGTCCCAGGCCAGCCAGACGACGCCCATCCCGCCGCTGCCGATGGGCTCCCGCAGGAGGTACCGGCCGGCGATCCTGTCCCCGGCCCCCGGCATCACCAGCACCGCTCCACCCCTCGCCCCCACCGATGGTCCTGCCAGACGACGGAGTGTACGCAGCCGGAACTCGACAGTGATCGCCTTCACCGGACTCCGCGCGGACCCGCCCAGAACCCCCACAGCACGGCCCGTTCACGCCCCGCCGGGGACCTCCTGCCCGGCGCCGACCGCGCCGCCAGGAGCCTCCCCGCCCGGCGCCGACCACCCCGCACAAGGGCCCGTACTCAGGCCCTGCCCCGCGGCCTGACCAGCCCGCTCTCGTACGCCAGGATCGTCGCCTGTACGCGGTCCCGCAGGCCGAGTTTGGTCAGCAGGGCGTTGACGTGGGTCTTCACCGTGCCCGTGGTCACTCCGAGGGCGGAGGCGATCTCGGCGTTCGTCAGGCCCGAGGCGATGTGCAGCAGGACGTCGTTCTCCCGGGGTGTGAGCGAGGACAACTCGCCTGTCACCGACGGTGGTTGCGGGGCGCCCTGGGCGAAGGTGTCGATGAGGCGGCGGGTGACGGTCGGGGCCAGGATGCCCTCGCCGGTGGAGACCACGCGGATCGCGGCCAGCAGGTCCTCGGGGAGGGCGTCCTTGAGCAGGAACCCGGAGGCCCCGGCGCGCAGTGCCTCGTACACGTAGGCGTCCAGGTCGAAGGTGGTCAGGACCAGGACGCGGGGGCAGGGCTCCTGCGCGGTGATGAGACGGGTCGCGGTGAGGCCGTCCATGCCGGGCATACGGATGTCCATCAGGACCAGGTCGGGCGCCGTGGTCGCGGCGAGTTCCACCGCCGACGCCCCGTCACCGGCCTCGGCGACCACCGTCAGATCGGGTTCGGCGTCCACGATGGCGGCGAATCCTGCGCGGACCACCGCCTGGTCGTCGACGACCATCACACGGGTGGTGATGACGGGAACACCTCCTGGACGGGCTCCCGCGGACTCGGGCGCGTCGACAGCAACACCCGTACCGTACCGGTCCGTTCGAAGGTGATGCTGCCTGTTCCGGTCCCCACCTGCGCCTTCAGGGCTTCGGCCACGGGGCCCGTCACGGCCGGCGGTACGCCCTTCACCGTGACGCGCAGGGTGTTCCGGCGTCGGCGCAGTGTGACCCGTACCGGGCCCCGGCCGCCCGCGTCGAGCGCCGCCTCGACCATCCGGTACGCCGACCGGGTCACGGAGGGCGGCAGGTTCCGCGCGGCCCCCGGCAGGCCCCGCAGCGTGACGTCCCGGCCGGCGGCGCGCATCGACCGGCACAGTGTGTCGAGGTCCGCCGCGGTGGGCGCCGGAGCGAGCCCCGGCCCGGGAGCCTCCTCCGGTTTCCCCAGGCTGTGGAGAAGTTCGCGCATGGCGGCCAGGGCCGCACGGGCACCGGCGGCGACCTCCTCCAGCCGTCCCTGCCGGGCCTGTTCGACCAGTGCCGTCGTGGGGTGCAGGACAGCGTCGTGCAACTTCGCCGCCAGCCGGCGCCGTTCGGCGTCCGCGGCCCGTTCCGCATGCCACAGGGTGCCGGCCAGCGCGTAGTCGTCCCAGGCGAGGATGCGCAGCCGTCGGCGCCGTACGCCGAGCCCGGCGCCCCACAGGGCGGCGAACACGCCGGCGAACAGCACGGTCAGCGGGATGAACATCACCAGGGCGGTGGGCCATATCGAGGTCTCGTCCATCAGCCTGCCGTCCGCGCCCGCCGTCACGACCAGGGTCCCGGCGAGCGAGACCGCCGCCACGCACCACGCGGGCCAGGTACGGGCGGCTCCCCGGCCGTAGACCGCGACGGCGTACACCGCCAGGAGTTCCGCGAGCATGCCGCCGGCGAAGAACTCGGACACCCGTGACGGCAGACCGGCCACGGCGACCGCCGCCGGCCACAGCCACGACGTGGCAAGGATGCCGAGGAGCGCCGGCCACGGAGCGCGCCGCCGCCACAGCAGCGGCACCGCGTGCGCGGTCAGCAGCGCGGCCAGGAGGAGCAGGTCAGGGAGCGCGGCGCGCAGGCTCGTGCCCGTCCACTCCTCCACCGTCACCAGGGCGAACACCAGGGGGAAGAGCGTCGCCGTCAGCACCAACGCGGGGTCGGCCAGCCGCTGTTCCCGCAGCACATCGCGCCGGGCGGCCTCCTGAGGTGCGCCCCACGGCCCCGTGACGTCGGGCAGTGTGGCCCGCACCCGCCAGCCACCGCCGGGTGCGGGGCCGGCCGTCAGTTCCCCGCCCACGGCCGCCGCCCGCTCCTTCATCCCCGCGACACCGCGTCCCGAACCGAGCCCGCCGACACCGTCCGGCACCGCGCCGCGCGGGGGCGCGTTGTCGACGGTGAGTTCCAGTACGCCCTCCCCGCGCACGACGCTCACGTGCGCCGCCGAACCCGGGGCGTACCGCAGGGCGTTGGTCAGGGCCTCGCGGACGATCCCGTGGACCGCCTCGGCCGCCGGACCGGCCAGGTCGTCGGGGAGTACGGCGTCGATCGGACGGCCCAACCGGCCGAATCCGGCGATGAGTTCCTCGATACGGGCCGTCATCGGGCGAGGGTCGGGGCGGTCCGCGTCGCGCAGCAGGCCTACGAGCCGTCGCAGCGCCGTCAGGGTCTCGGTGCCGGTGCGTTCGGCGAACGTCAGCGCCTCGGCCGTCAACTCCGGCCTGCTGTCGCCGAGTCGGCGTGCGGCGTCGGCCGTGATGACGACGGAGGTGAGGTGATGGGCGCTCACGTCGTGCAACTCGCGGGCCAGCCGCTGCCGTTCGGTGTCGCCCGCCCGCCGCCGGGTCTCCTCCGCGCCGGCCAGCCGCCCGGCCGCGAGCGACCGCCCCTTGAGCCACTGTCGTCGCCCCTCACCGAGCCCCACGCAGACGGCGTACACGAGCGCGCCGAGCACCAACTCCGCGGCGAGCGCGGGCCGGACCCCGAGGTGGACGAGGGAGTGGAGCCACTCGACGCCCACGGCGGCGGCGAGCGCGCGTACGGTCACGGGGACCGGGCACCGGACCGCGACCGAGTACAGCGCGATCGGCGTACCCAGCCCGAAGTAGCCGTCCTGCCAGGCCAGTTGACCCACGAAGAGGGCGCCGAGGCACCAGGCCAGGGCCCGGACCGGTGTCTGCCGTCGTCGGCCCAGCGCGGCCGTCTCGGCGGCCACCGCGCCGAGTACTGCGACAAGTGTCGCCGCCCCGGGCACGTCCGCGCCGGCCAGGCCGGCTCCGGGCCACAGCCAGGCGAGCTGTGCGGTCGCGAGCAGCGCGGGGAGCAGCCAGTTGCGTATCGTCGTCTCCATCTCGGCACGAGCGTAGGACCAGGGCGCTACGGCCGGCACGGGACCCAGGTCACCAGGGCGCTCTTGACGCTCCTCTACCCTCCGACAGAGGCGGCGTTCGTGCCGACGGTGGATGTGGGTACCCGCGCCCGCGGAGAGGCTTGTCCCTATGACGAACCCCCTCCCCGAACTGCTCCCCTACCACCGCATGGCACGCGCCTCGGTACGCCATCGATGGTGGCGGCCCGTGCTGGGCACCGGGTTCGTGGCCGTGGCGTGTGTGGTCGTCGCCGGGCTCCTGTACGGCATCGCCTCCGTCCTGGGATCGGCCAAGGGGTATCCCGAAGGCCCCGACGGGACCGTCGAGTTCGGCCCTGTCACCGGCACCGCCCTCGATCTGCTGGCGATCGCCTCCGCCCTGCCCGTCGTGCTGCTCGCGGTGCTCTGGATCGGCCGCCGTCCGGCGGGCACGGTCTCGTCCGTGACGGACGGACTGCGGTGGCGCTGGCTGGGGTGGTGCGTGCTGGCGGCCGTGCCGGTCCTCGCCGTGACCACCGGAGCCATGTTCCTCCTGCCCATGGACGATGCCGAGCCGGCGCGGTGGGCGGGCTGGGAGGTCTTCGGTCCGGCCCTCGCCATGCTGGTCGTCCTCGTGCCACTGCAGGCCGCCGCCGAGGAGTACGTCTTCCGCGGCTGGCTCACGCAGGCGGTCGGCGGTTTCCTGCGCTCCCCCTGGTGGGCGCTCGTGCCGCAGGCCGTCCTGTTCGGCGCCGCCCACGGCTGGGGCACCCCGTGGGGCTTCGCCGATCTGGTCGTGTTCGCGATGGTCGCGGGCTGGCTCACCGTACGTACGGGCGGACTGGAGGCGGCGATCGGGCTGCACGCCGTGAGCAACCTGCTGGCGTTCGGCGTCTCGGCCGCCGTCGTGGACGGCCTCAAGACCGACGACACCGCGGCGGACGCGCCCTGGGAGGTCGTGGCCGTCGACCTGACCGGCATCGCCCTGTACGCGGCGGCCGTCCTCTGGCTGGCCCACCGCCGCACGCCGACCCGCACCGTCCCCGCACCGGTACCGGTCCCACCGCCGCTGCCCTTCTCCGCCGCGCATCCCCAGTTCCCCACCGCGCACACCCAGTTCCCCGCAGGTCACGCCCCTCTCCCCTACGTCCCGGGCCCGGCTCCCCACGGCGGCCACACAGACACGCCGGAGCTACCGACGGAGACAACTCCCGCCGCACCCCCGCCCGATGACACCACCCGGCCCCCGTGCTGACGGCGTGCTGACGGCGTGCTGACGGCGCGGAGCCCGTTCCCCGTTGTCCGGGAACCACCCCGGGATTGTCCTTGATCGGTAACGGACGCATCCTCCGGCCTCCGTTCCTCGTCCTGCCAGTTGGTCGCGAAGTGACCAAGGAATCGGCGTGGAACTGCGGGAAGCGGGGCGGACATGGCACGGCACAGCGGCGGGCGTGGCTGGTACGGCAAGGTGCTCGGCGCGGCGCTCGGGGTGACGCTGCTCGCCACCGGTGCCTCGATGTGGACCGCGCAGGCCGGAGCCGTCGGCGACGCGTCGCCGAAGGTGACCTCGGCCAAGCCGGCCACCGCCGTCAAGCCGGTCGCGGTGACCATCGCGCACGCCTCGGACGCGGGTGCGCGCGGCGTCAACATCACCATCGACGACGGCCCCGACCCCGAGTGGACGCCCCAAGTCCTCGACGTACTGCGGGAGTACGGGGTGAAGGCCACGTTCTGCATGGTGGGGACGCAGGCGCAGGCCCACCCGGACCTCGTGAAACAGGTCGTCGCGGCCGGGCACCGGCTGTGCGACCACTCGGTGTCCCACGACACCACCATGGACAAGAAGTCCGAGGCCTACCAGTCGCAGCAGATCCTCGACGCCGAACGCATGATCACCGAGGCGTCCGGGGGCGTACGGCCGATGTACTACCGGGCGCCCGGCGGCGCCTTCACCCCGTACAGCCGCAAGCTGGCCGCCTCCCGGGGCATGCGCCCGCTGGGCTGGAACGTGGACACCAAGGACTTCGAACTGCCGGGCGCGGACGCCATCGTCGCCACCGTCGAGCGCGAGCTGCCCAACGGGCCGACGCTCCTCTTCCACGACGCGGGAGGCGACCGCTCCGAGACCGTCGAGGCCCTGCGCCGGGTCCTCCCCCAACTCAAGGAGGAGGGCTACGCCTTCGGCTTCCCGGTGCGCTGAACCGCCGGCTCACCAACTCACTGGCTCACTGCCATCTGGTGTCGCCGTTGACGGGGGACAGCGAGGACCGTATCTGGATCTTCGCCTGCGAGAACCCGTACGTGTCGAAGACGGTCTGGTCCGCGATCCAGCGGTAGCCGTACCACGCGTCCCAGATGTAGGCCCGCAGGCTGCTGCTCGTCCTGGCAATGAACGCGTCGGCCAACTCGCGGGCCTCGTCCCACCCGCAGTCCGCGAAGACACCGCCGCTGACCGTGGCGACCCCGCGATAGTCGTCGTCCCAGAGGTTGAAATAGACGGTCTCGTCGGGGATGTAGTAGAGGCTGCTGCCCGGGCCGACCAGGTACACCCGGTCGTGGGCGGCCGTCTTGAACCGCTGCCCCGGCGCCGGGCAGTTGGCGGCCGTGGACGTCGAGGACGCCGAGGACGCGGGGGTGTCCGGTGGCGGTGTCACCGGTTGGCTGTCGACCGCCTGCACCAGGGCCGGCCCGGTGGCTGCGGGAGAGGCGGAAGGGGCGGAAGGGGCCGGAGAGGCGGCCCGGTCGCAGTTCGGCCAGTCCCCGAAGTTCCGCGCGCGGCTCCACAGGCGGTGGGCGGCCTGGATGTTCCACTCCGGTTCCAGCGCGTCGCGAGGTGTGCCGCCGAGCTTCCGCAGCGTGGCGTCGGAGATCTGGAAGACGCCCCAGTTCCGGGTGGTGTCGGTGTTCGGCAGGATGTGCAGCGGATCGAGGAACGACTGACAGTCCGCGATGGCGACCGCACGGTCGGGCACCTCGCCGAACACCTCGCGGATCCGCAGGCGCACCCTCTCGGGCGACCAGGTGTCCATGCGGGTCTTCGACGCGTAGAGCGCCTTCTTCGTCTGGTCGCCGACCACCCCGGTGACGCCGACGCCGGACAGCACCTGGAAGGCGGTCACCCGGCGCAGGGTCTGCGGCCCGAACTCGCCGTCGACGTCCAGCTCGGCCCCGGCCCGGGCGAGGAGCCGCTGCACCTCCCGTACGCAGGCACCGCGCTGCCCCATGGTCACCGGCCCGGCGCACGCCGCCGAGAACAGCGGGCGGTCCTCGCCGTCGGGGGATCCGCCGCCGGACCCGGCCGTGAGCCCCCATGCGGTCGCCCCCAACGCCAGGGCCAGCACGATCACGACGAGAGCCGATGATCTCCTGCGGTGCCAGGGCGGGCGGGGGGTGGGTGCGGCGGGGACAGCTGGGGCGGGTACGGCAGTCGTCGGGGCGGCGGCCGGGTTCGAGTCCGGGGCTGGGGCCGATCCGTGGGGCCCGTCCTGGGCGACGTCTTGATCGGCAGCCCGGTCGACAGCCCGGTCCCCCACACCCCCGTCGGCAGCCCGGTCCCCCACGCCCCCGTCGGCAGCCAGGCCGGCACGACGACCGTCTCCCCGGCCGTCCCGCCCCCGCCCCCGCTCCGTGTCCGTGCCGCGTCCCGGATCCCGTGCGGCGTCCGCCAGGGCCCAGAGCCGGTGTAATCGGCGCAGTTCCTCAGGTGACGCCCCGCAGGCCGTGGCGAACCGGTGCGCCGACCCGTAGTCCTGCGGGACGTACGAGCCCGAGCAGTACCGGTGCAGGCTGGAACCACTGATTCCGGTCTTCCCTGCCAGCGCCTCGTAACTGAGGCTCGCCCGTTCCTTGAGCGCCCGCAGACAAGCCGCGAACTCGTCGAACTCCACGGGCTGCGATCCCATTTCGTCTTGCCCCCTTGGCCCCAACCGTCATGCCGCGCCATTGCCCCGTCCCACCGGCGTCCCAGCAGGCCCCCGAAGTACAAGGTCACCACGTGTCTCGGCGTCCCAGCATCCCACCGGACGCCGATGCGTTGCCAGGCGCCGGAGCGTCCTGCCAGCGTCGGCACTGCCCGGGCACGGCACCGGCTCTCCGGTCCCGTCCGACACGGGGGTATCGGTCGGCCACGGGGGCCGGACCGCGCCCGGGCAACTGCGCACACACCTGTGGGCACAGCAGCAACAGGCCGACCACAAAGGGAGGCATGCACATCCGTTCACGTGGTGTCGGCGCAGTTGGACGTCGTGCAGGCCCAGCCGAGGGTCGCACCGCGGGAGGTACGGACGAGCAGCCGGGGTCCGTTCGGGGGAACTCCGGCTGCTCGTCCGTGTTTTGAGTTTTGAGCCATCCGTTTTTTGAGCCATTCACGTCGTGAGCCATCCGTGTCCTGAGTCGTCCCTGACAGTCGCACCTCTGTCAACTACCCTGGCCCCAGGAGGAGTTGCGCGTCTCACCAGGGAGCACGAGATGTCGGGGGAATCCGCGAGGCCCGGGGTCCGACAACGTTGTTCGACGCTGGTCGCGGCTGCCCGGGCAGGGCTGCGGCCGACCGGCAACCGCGTCACCGGCTACCTGGCGATCGGCGCGGTCGGCGCGCTCGTCGCCACCTCGCTCGCCGTCGGGGCCGGTACGGCCGACACCCGGCCCGGGCTCGCCGACATCGGCGCCTGGCTGGCCGGCAGCGAGAGGGGCGAGGTCGCACACGCCCATGGGCTGACCGGCGCGGTGGACGGCAAGGCCGTTCTGCCGGCCGGGATGGCGGGCCACCCGCTCTCGGTCGCGCAGAACGGCGACACGACCCTCGTGCTGGACGAACGTACCGGCCGGGTCGTACGGATCGACGCCGCCCAGCTGACCGCCGAACAGTCGGCGGACTACGGCACGGCCGGGCTGCAACTGGTCGCCGGTGGCGCGTACGCGTATGTCCTCGACCCCGCGAAGGGCACCGTCCAGCGGATCGACCCGGCGCTGACGACACCCGAGAGCCCGCCCGTGGCACTGGGCGGGAAGCCGGGAGCCGCCGTGGTGGACGGGCAGGGCACGCTGTGGGTGCCGCTGCCGGACCAGGGCACGGTGGTGCCGTTCGTCAAGGGCAGGAAGGGCACGGCGGTCGAGGTCGCCGACGCGGGCCACGATCTGGCGCTGACCGTGGCCGACGGCCGCCCCGTGGTGACCGACAGGACAGCCACCGCGATGAAGGTGCTGGCGGTCGGGGGCGTGCAGGGCACCTTCGAACTCGGCGGCGCGACCGCGGGAACGGACCCGGCGGCCGACCTCCTGGTGCCGGCGGGCACCGACGGTTCCGTGGTGCCGGTGCTGGACACCGACAGCGGGGATCTGGTGGTCGTCGACGTCCGCAGCAGACACACCCTGCGCGCCCGCGTGCCCGTACAGGGCCAGGAACTCGGGGCACCCCAACTGCTCGGCAAGCGGGTCTACTTACCGGACGAGTCCACCGGCAGGCTGCTGGTGTACGACACCTCCCTCTCCGCGCTCGCCGACCCGGTGCCGATCACCGACGGGCCGGGTGAGCTCGAACTCTTCGTCCGCGACGGCCTGTTGTGGGTGAACGACCAGGACGGTGCCGCCGCCGCGGTGATCGACGCCGACGGCGAGGTCAGGCACATCAGCAAGTACGAGACGGACGTACCGTCCGCCCGCAAGCCCGGGGAGAGGCCGGTCGAGGACAGCGTCCCGACGGGCGTCGTCCCCGCCGCACAGCTGCCGCCCGGGGCGCCCGCTCCGGGCGTGACGGTGACGGCCCCGGGCGCGACCGTCACCCCGTCGAACGGCACGTCCGGACCGGCACCGGAGGCACCGGGACAGCCCGGACCGACGGAGACAGGACCCTCGCCCTCGGCGCCGCCGGTCCAGGAGCCCGGGGCGCCGGGAGCACCGCAGTCGGAGTCGCTGTCGGGCGCCATCCGGATCACCTTCTCCGAGGCACTGGGCGCGACCCCGCAGCACTACGTCCTCAAGGGGGCGACACCGGACCAGACCGTGACCCCGGCCGAGATCGGCCCCGACGGCCCGTTCGCCTTCGAGGTCGAGGGCGGGTCGTGCGAGGAGCAGTACACCTTCACGGTGGTCGCGGAGTACGACGGGGGCAGGCCGAGCAAGGAGTCCGCGCCCTCGGCATTCGCGCGGCCGTGCATCGCACCGGGGGCGCCGGAGCAGCTCACGTTCACACCCGCCCAGGGCGGACACGGCGGCACGCTGACCTGGCAGCCGCCGCAGGACACCGGCGGCTCGGTGACGTACACGCTCAACGGGCCCGGCGGGCTGGTGGAGACCACCGAACGCAGTTACGTCTACGCGAACCTCAAGAACCACACTGTCAACAATGTGACGGTGATGGCGGGCAACGCCGCCGGGTCGGGCAGGGCGGCGCAGGGGTGGCTCGACCTGACTCCGCCCGACCAGCGGATGCGCATCGTGAACAACAACACCAACCCCGACACGGTCGGGATCCGCAACAAGCCCACCACCGACAAGGACACCAGCTGGCGGGTAGGCAGCATCCCCGGCTTGTCTAGCCCCGAGGTCACCGTCCATTGCAAAGAGACGGGCCAGAAACTGACGGCCGCCGGTATCACCACCGATGTCTGGGCCTTCCATACCTACGTGGGCAGCGACGACACCTTCACGGGCTACACCTTCGACGCCTTCGTGAACGCCCGCTCCAACCCCGACGTCTGGGAATGCGAATGACCTCTCCCCCCACCCACAGCACCGACAGCACCGCCCGCTTGGCCAAGTGCTTCCACGCCCTCGCCGACAATGTCGAGCAAGTCGTCAAGGGCAAGCGCGACACCGTCGAACTCGCCCTGATCTGCCTGTTCGCCGAAGGGCATCTCCTGATCGAGGACGTGCCCGGCACCGGCAAGACCACCCTCGCCCGTTGCCTCGCCGCCTCCATCGAGGCCGACTTCGCGCGGGTGCAGTTCACCCCGGACCTGCTGCCGTCCGACATCACCGGCGTCACCGTCTACCGCCAGAACACCGGCACGTTCGAGTTCCTCCCCGGCCCGGTCTTCGCCAACATCGTGCTCGGCGACGAGATCAACCGCGCCTCCCCCAAGACCCAGTCCGCCCTGCTTGAGGTGATGGAGGAGCGCCGGGTCACCGCCGACGGCACCGCTCACCCGGTGCCCCGCCCGTTCATGGTGCTCGCCACCCAGAATCCGGTCGACATGGGCGGCACCTACCCGCTGCCCGAGGCCCAGCTCGACCGCTTCCTGATGCGGATCACCGTCGGCTACCCCGACCACGCCTCCGAGGTCGCGATCCTCACCGGAACCCGAGCCGGAACCCGGACCGGCACGGCCCCCACCCCCGAGTCGCTGACCCCCGTCACCACCGCCCACGAGATAGCCGAACTCATCGCGTCCGCCGGCGAAGTACAGGTGGCCGACGCGCTGTACGACTACCTGGTGCGGGTGGTGGCGGCGACCCGCGCCCTCCCCGACGTACGCCTCGGCGCCTCGCCGCGCGGCTCCGTCGCCCTGCTGCGCGCGGTCCGGGTGCGGGCGGCCTCGCAGTCCCGGCCGTACGCCTTCCCCGAGGACGTCAAGGCACTGGCCGGGCCCGTCCTCGCGCACCGGCTGATCCTCACCCCGGAGGCCGAACTGAGCGGCCGTACCGGCACGGACGTGATCGACGAGGTGCTGGCCACCGTACGGCTGGACAGCGGGGCACGCGTCTGATGCTGTCGGCCACCGGGTGGGGCACGCTGGCCGCGGGCGTCGTACTCACGGCGACCGGTTACGCGTTCGGGTACGGCGAGGCCGCGGCGCTGGGTGTCACCTGCCTGCTCGCCGTCGCCGTGGCCGTCCTGTGGGCGCTGCCCGCGCCCGTACTGGACGCCGAGCGGCGGACCGCGCCGAGCCGGGTGGTCCGGGGTGATCACGCCGAGGCCGTCGTCACGCTCACCAACACGGGCGACCGCACCCGGCGGGGCCTGCGCGCCCTCGACCGGTGCGGTGACCGCGACATCGCCGTCGATGTGCCGCCGCTACGGCCGGGCACGTCCCACGAGTTGCGGTACGCGCTGCCCACCGCCCGCCGTGGCCGCGTCCCGGTGGGACCGCTGCGGCTGGAACGCACCGACCCCCTCGGGCTGGCCCGCCGTATGCGCCCGTACGGTGACGCGGACACGCTGCTCGTACGGCCCCGGATCTGCCCGCTGCCCGTGCTGCCGTCCGGGCGGGCGCACCATGTGGAGGGGCCGGCCTCCGACACCGCCGACGACGGCTCGCTCACCTTCCACGCGCTGCGCGAGTACGTGCTCGGCGACGACCTGCGACGGGTCCACTGGCGGTCGACGGCCCGCACCGGAACGCTGATGGTCCGCCAGATGGTCGACGTCTCCCTCCCGCACACCACGGTCGTGCTCGACACCCGGCAGCGCGCCCACGCCTCGGAGGACGACTTCGAGCTGGCCGTGGATTGCGCGGCCTCCGTCGCGTACGCGGCCGCCCGCTCCCACTTCCCCGTGCACCTGGTCGGCGCGACCGGCCCGCTCCTGCACACCGAGGGCTCGGGCGACGACGCCGAGGCACTCCTGGACGCACTGGCCGTCGTACACCGCTCGGACCTGACGTCCGTGACCGCCGCCTTCGACGGCCTGGAACACCACCGCGGAGGCGGAACCCTGATCGTCGTCACCGGCACCGCCGACACCCGGGGCCTCGGCGCAGCCGACCGGGTACGCCACCGCTTCGACCGCGTGACCGTGATGTGCGTCGGCAAGAAGGACACGGCCACACACGAGGCCTCCGGCCCCGGTACCGACGTACCGCGGTTGCGGGTCTCGTCCCTGGAGGACCTGGTGACCGGATGGCGCCGGGAGGCCGTCCGATGAGCACCATCACCGCCGTCCGTGACACCCCGGACAGCGGCACCGAAGACACGGCCACGGGCGAAGGCACCGGCCCCGAGTCCGACGTACCGCAGACGCGCGTCGCGCCACCGAAGGACCCGGTGACCGGATGGCGCCGGGAGGCCGTCCGATGAGCACCATCACGGCAGCCCGTGACACCCCGGACCAGAGCGTCGCACCGGCCCCGGCCCCGACGACGAGCCCCACCGCGGAGGAGGCCGACCGGGCCCGGCGGCTGTGGTCGTTGCTGCCTGTGGTGGCCATGTCCGGTGCCGCCGGGTACGGATTCGCGCTGGTCTTCCCCGTGTCCGAGCTGCTTCCGGTGCTGGCGGTGGCCGTGTTCGCGCCGGTCGTCCTGTCGGCGGTGCTGTCGGGGCTGCTCCGCCGCCGGACAGATCCGACAGCGACCGCGCCGCTCTGGCCGTCCGTCCTGCTGACCGGCGTCGCCTGGGCCGTCGTCGTCAGTGCGACGCTGTTCCACGAGGTGAGCGACGGGCTGCCCGGCGGGCCCGCGCTGCGCGCGGCGTGGTCCGCGCTGCTCGACGCGCCGCACGCGCTGCTCTCCACCATCCTGCCCGCGCCCGGCGAACCCGAGCTGCTGGTGCTGCCGCACGCCGTCGTGTGGACGGCCACCGCCGTCTCCGCGGAACTCGCCCTGCGCACCCGCGCCCCGCTGCTCCCTGCCCTCCCGGCGGTCCTCGCCCTCGGCTTCCCGCTGGTGCTCGGCGCGGACGGTCCGGGGTCCGCCTACCCGGCCGCTGGTGCTCTGGCCGGGGCAACTGCCTTGCTGGTGCTCGTGCGTTCACGAGCACGGCTTCCGCTGCGCGCCATGGCTCTCCGGCTGCCGGTCGTGGCCGTGCCCGCGCTCGTCGCGGGGCTGCTGGGCCCGCATCTTCCCGGTCTCGGTGCCCCCACCGACCTCGCGGAGGCGGTCACGCCGCCGACCGTACGGCCGCAGGCCACCAGCCCGTTGGACCAGGTCGCGGCCTGGATGCGCAACGGCGACGAGAAGGTCTTCACCGTACGGACCTCGGGCGCGGCCCCCGGGAACTACCGGCTGGCGGTCCTCGACCGGTACGACGGAACGACCTGGACCAGCGGCGCCGGGCTGACCCGTACCGGTGGCCGGGTCCCGGCGGAGACCGACGCTGACCCGGGCCGCACCAAAACGCTCGAACAGCGCTTCACCGTGCAGTCGTTGCCCGGCATCTGGCTCCCCGCCGCCGACCGGCCCTCGTCGGTGAGCACGCCCGGGGGCACCTCCCTGTCCGTCGACCCGGACAGCGGCGTGCTCTCCACAGGCGAGGCCGTCCCGCCCGGCTTCACCTACACCGCGACCTCGCACCTCCCCGTGTACGACGCCGAGCGGCTGCGGTACGCGACCGCCGCCGACAACCCGGCACGGGTGGCCCTCCCCGCCGTCGACGCGGCCGGGCAGCCGATCAGCTCGGTGGGGTCCTTCAGGAAGATCGCCGAGCGGGTGACCCAGGGCAGCACCCAACCGTACGAACAGGCCGTACGCCTGGCCGACTGGCTCCGCACGGCCTACCGGCTCGACCCCGGCGCGCTGCCCGGCCACACCTACCGCAGCCTGGAGTTCTTCCTGGCGGACGGCGGGCGGGGTACGTCCGAGCAGTTCGCCGCCTCGTTCGCCGTACTGGCGCGCACCCTCGGCCTGCCCACCCGGGTGGCCGTGGGCTTCCGCCCGGGCACGCAAACCGGCGCCGGTACCTGGCAGGTGCGGGGACGGGACGTACTGGCCTGGCCGGAGGTGGAGTTCGCCGGGGTCGGCTGGGTGCCGTTCCATCCGACGCCCGGCGAGGCCACGCAGGGCGGCTCCGTCGGCGTATCGGCGCAGGAGCCCGAGGACCGCCGGAACGCGGGCCGGGAGACCACCGACCCTGCGGCGCGGCCGTCGCCCTCGACTTCGCCGCGCACGCCGGACGCGGCAGCCCCCGCCGCCGGAGACGGGCCCGGCTCGGGTCCGCCCCTCTGGCTCACCGTCCCTCTCGCGCTGCTCCTCCTCACCACGGCCTATGTGCTGTACGCGCTGTGGCTGCCGTACCGCAGGCGCAGCCGACGGCGCGGCGACCCGGACGCGCGGCGCAGGGTCCTCGGCGCCTGGCAGCAGATCGTCGAACGCCTCACGGAGATCGGCTTGCCCGCCACGGGAGCGCACACGGCACAGGAGGTCGCCGACTTCGGCGCGGAGCGCGTGGGGGGCGCCGTGGGCGGGCGCCTCCCGGCACTGGCCACCCTGATCAACGAGGTCGCGTACGCGGGCCGCAGACCCGACGCCGCGACCGCCGACTCCGCGTGGGCGGACTGCGACGCGGTCGAGAGGACCGTCCGGGACCGCGTCCCGCGCCGCACCCGGCTGGTCCGGCTGCTGCGGTCCGCGGCACCGGGGCGCGGGCGGAGGGCATGACAGACAGACCGTCGGCGGCCATCTGTGCAGGTCAGACCCCCCTATGACCCCTCAATGGGGGTCGAATGCCCCGTCCCAGCCCCGCACCCCCCAGCACACCGGCACTGATCACGCCCCCGCAGACACCCGGGGAGCAAGCAGCTCCAGCACTTCCTCCCAGCGATACCGGTCGGCCCCACCGCCGGCCTTCGGCCGATGAGGCTCGTACGAGCCGATAAGGACCCCCATCTCACGGAGCCGTTCCAGGCTCTGGCGGTACGCGGGGTGGGCGGCCTGGGCCGAGTTCAAGTACGGCAGGACAGCGACCGGTACGCCCATGGCGGGTGCTTCGCACAGGATGCCCAACGCGAGGTTGTCGGAGATCCCGGCAGCCCACTTGTTGACGGTGTTGAAGCTGGCCGGGGCGACCGCGATCGCATCCGCGGGCCGAGTCGGGCGCGGTTGGCCCGGTGATCGCCAGGTCGAGCGGATGGGGCGGCCGGTCTGGGCCTCGACCGCCTCCGCGTCGAGGAAGCCGAGCCCCTGCGGGGTGGCGACGACACCGACGTCCCAACGCCGTTCCTGTGCAGCGGTGATCAACTTGCCGACGTCATTGGCTACCCCGGCCGCGCAGACCACGATCTGCAGGAACGGCTTGTCGGGCTGGTCACTCACGCGGGCACTCCCAGTTGGCGGCTGAAGTGGTGCAGCTCGGGCAGGGCCCGGCGGCGGTCGCGGGCTGCCATGTCGGCGACCAGTTCTCGTACGGCCGGGCGGCGGATGTCCTGTGCCGCACAACTCTCGGCGATGCGTAGAGCCTGGTAACCGTCGGCGAGTCTGCCCTGCTGACTGTAGGCGCGGGCGGTCTCCACCCACAGCGCGGCCCGGCGCTCGGGGACCGGAATGTGCCGCCGCATGAGGGGCCGTGCGGTTTGCAGGGCGATGCCGGCGTCGCCGAAGGTGACGGCCGCGCTGATCTCGTGCAGGGCGACGTTGGTGGGGCTGAAGTTCGCCCAGGCGTCCGGCCTGTCGAAGGCGACGTAGCGGGCCACCACCTTGGCCTCGGTGAGGAAGTCCTGGGTGGTCGCGCGGTCGCCGTTCCGGCTCGCGGCGGTCGCCCCTCGGAGCAGCAGTAGTCCGACCGCTGCCAGGTACCGGGGCGAGCGCTGGTCGTAGGAGCCGGTGAGCTGGTCGGCGGTGTGGCGCACGATGTTCACAGCCTGGGCCGTGTGCTTCTCCCTCACGAGTACGTGGGCGTGCACGCGGACGCTGGCAGCGAGGACGACAGGATCCCCGGACCGTTCCGCCTCGGCCATGGCCCGACCGGCCGCGAGCCAGGCGTTGCCCTGATCGGCTCGCTTCAGCAACAGGCTCACCGACGTCTGGTACGCGGTCGCGAGCAGCCCGGACGCCTCCGCCGAGCCGGAGGAGCCACCGGCGGTCTGACGCAAGTCGGCGATCAGTCCCGGCAGGGTCTGCTCCAGCTCCGCGTAGTCGCAGGTACAGAACATCCGGCGTACGGCCCGCGTCCGGTCCCGCAGTTCATCGATGCCCAAAGCCTGCCCGGTGACGGCAGGGCTTGTGACCGGCAGCAGCACCTGGATCAGGTCGTGATGTCCTGCTGCGGGCGATGACGGCGGAGCCGCGAGCGCGGCCACGCTCGCGGCAAGGAAGGTACGGCGGTGCATGTCATCTGGTCCGGGGTCGGCGGGGTTGGCGTCAGAGGTGGCGGCGCCGTCGAAGCGATAGGCACGGGCCGCCACCACCGCAGGAGTCAAGGGCGAGACGACGCCCCGGCCGGAGAAGCGACGCCGCGTCTTCCTGTGGCTCCTCGGGCCGTCCAGATCTTGTTTCTGATCTGGGTGATCACAGGCGCCGCGAGCGTCAGCGGCACACCCGAAGAGTGCCGAGGCCGGACCGGTGACGCCGAGAAACTGTACAACGACGCGAACGACGTCGGAACCACAATCGGCGTGGGACTCATCATCGGTCTGTGGGCAGCCGTCGACGTCATCCTTGGCTTCACATGCGTGGTCTACCGACTCGCCGGCCGACGCACTTGAGATAGACAGTCGCAGCCGAGCGGCAGGCGGCCCGCAGGTTCAGGAAAGCCGATAAGCGTCTTCTCGCGCGCCGACCAGGACGGATATTCCCTTCGTCACGACGGCCAGGCGTCGGCGACCACGAAGGAGACCACCGTTCCGCCAAAGTGGCTGGGCCCGGAGTGCCACGACTCCGCGATCGCGTCGACGAGGAGCAGCCCGCGCCCGTGTGCGTCGTTGGCGTCGGGGCGCCGGAGTCGCACGTTCGCGGGGAAGCCCGGGTTGTGCACCTTGACCCGCAGCGAGGTCTCCTCCCGGAACCACTCCACCCTCACGACCCAGGGGTCATCAGCCTGCCCGTAGCGGATGGCGTTGGTGACCAGTTCCGAGATCATCAGCGCGCAGTCCTCGACCGAGCAGGCTGGGTTGTACGGGGCGATGAACTTGCGGAACCAGCGTCGGGCCCGGGGGACGGACTCCGGGGTCGGATGCAAGGTCATCGCTCCGAGTCGCGGTGAGTCCTCAGAGGGGTAGCGGTCGATCCTGTAAGCCATCCGCGCTCACTCCTTGCCGCCGCCGTCGCAGTCGAGGCAGCGCCGCTTCGATGTGGCACGGATGCGGTCGGCGGCAGCGGCAAGCGCCAAGGACGTACGCGAACTGACACGCTTCCAGCCGCGTCCCCGGCAACTCCGCCAACTCCGGCAAGGTAAATCCGCTCCTTGGTCCGGCCGCTGACGCGTCACTCCGTGCCCCTTCCGATCAAGTGGCCTTAGCCACTTACTGGATAGTGGCATTAGCCACTTGTGGCACGCAAGCAGTTCTCCGAAAGGGCAAACCATCAGGTGAGCGGATACCCCTGCTCGAACGCCCAGCGGTGCGGCGGGTAGGTGGCTTCGGCGAACTCCAACGGCCGGTCCTGGAGGTCGAAGACGACGTGATGCACGATCAAGACAGCCGCGTTCGATGGAAGTTGGAGGTCCACTGCCTCCTCGTCGGTCGCCTGCCGGGCACACATACGGTCTTCGGCGTAACTTCCCTGTCGTCCCGTCATGTTCTCGACGTACATCAGGGTGCCCTCCTGGATCCGTTCCGGTTCCAGAAGCTTGGGCGCCCTTTGCCCGACGTCCGGCGCGAACCACGAGGTGGACAGTGCGGTGGGCCCGTCCTGGTTATTGGTCACACGCCGGCGATGCACGGCCCGACGGTCCTTCACCAGGCCCAGCGCCTCAGCGACATGATCCGGAGCATCCAGCCACCCGGCCGACGTGATCACCGCGTACTCACCGGGCGTGTAGATCTTCCCGGTCTGCCGGGCCCGCCCATACAACTCACGCGCCCGCCGGTTCACTTCCAGACTGCGGACGTACGTGCCGGACCCCTGCCGCTTCTCGACGAGCCCCTGATGACTCAGCGCCTCCAGCGACCTCGCCGCCGTCGGCCTGGACACCTTCCAGTCCGCCGCCAACTGTCGCTCCGAGGGAACCTCGTCCCCCGGCCGAAGGTCGCCCCGAAGGATCTGATCACGGATGGAGTGCGCGATCTGCAGATACTTCGGCTGCGCCTCCTCAATCTGAGGCATGCTTCCTCCTCGCCAAGTGGCTATAGCCTCTAGCCACTATAGGGTGATGGGTCAACGAGCCACCCCGTAGCCTTGGGTCCATGACGCGGTTGATCGTCGCAGCAGGGGGAGGGGGCGACGCGGTCGCCGCCGCAATGCTTGCCACCGCCCTGTACGGCGACAGCGAGCGGGCAGTGATCCTCACGTACGCCTGGGACCGCTTGCTGATCGACCCGGTACCGGGCCCCCGAGGAACCGACGACTTCACCGGCCTCGAACCGCTCACCCCGGCCGTCTGGAAGGTGCCGGCAGAAGCCCGCCCGATCGCCCCGGCAGGATCCACACTCCCCCGACTAGCGGCAGAGCTCCCGCACACCCTCGCCCTCATCGACCCGCACCACGGCGCCGAGGGCATCACACGCCAACTGGAAGAGTTGGTGAGCCACTTGTCCCCAGAGTCCATTGACCTCCTGGACGTGGGGGGCGACATCCTTGCGCGCGGTGACGAACCCACACTCAAGAGCCCGCTGGCCGACGCCTTGACACTGACCGCATGTTGCCAAGTGAACGCACCCGTCCGGCTGTTGGTCGCCGGTCCTGGCTTGGATGGCGAACTCTTCTACGACGACCTTCGCCACATGCTCGGTCACCTCACCCACACCTTCACGGCGAAGGACGTTGAGTTGGTCAGCAGCATCTTGGAGTGGCACCCGTCGGAGGCCACCGGCATGCTCGCGGCCACGGCCCGAGGGGTGCGAGGCACGTGCGAAGTCCGGGATGCGGGCCTGCCTGTGCCGCTCACCGCCGGAGGCCCGAGGGTTTATGAGGCCGACCTGGACGAGGCGTTGAGTCGCAACCAGTTGGCCCGCACCATCATGACAACCACCACCTTGGACGAGGTGGAGGCATACAGCCGTGAGATCTGCGGCTACTCGGAGATCGACTACGAACGCGATAAGGCGGCTTGGCTCGAGGAGCAACCAGCGTCGCCGCTCGACCCCGAAGCGGGGCTGTTTCGATTGGAGCAGTTCGAGAGGGAAGCCCAAAGCCGCGGAGTCACCCACACGACGTTCCGCCACCTCACCGAAGTCCTGAACCTGAACGGCACGCAGCGCGATGCCCTGCGCCAGCTGCTCATCAACAGCTGGCCGGAGCGCTACGCGGCCCCTTTGTGGAAGATCGCCGCATAGAACGTAAGACCCACCGCGCCCAATCTCGCGATGAGCAACTGCACTAGATCACATCACTGCTGGAGTGCTTATGGACGTTGCCGTCTGGCTGACCGGGCTCACTGCTCTGGCAGGCGTCTGGTTCGGCGGCATCTTGTCGTCGCGTGCCCAGGACCGAGCTTGGCGCCGGGAGGAAACTCGCTTATGGCGGGAGACACGACGCACTGCCTACGGCAGTCTCGTTGGTGCAGTGAGGCAGTACAGGATCTATGTAACCGGACCTCACGCTCAGATTGAAGTGTGGACCATGGGCTTGATGCGCTTTGACGGACATCCGAGATCAGGGGGCTCTGCCCCGGGAGGATGTCCATCATGGAGAGCATGGGGAAGAAGAAGCCTCGGC